>NZ_JAVDQG010000001.1:600000-761704 GCF_031454155.1 Desmospora profundinema | reverse complement strand
CCGTCTTCGCTCCATGCGTGGCAGAGTCGACTCCGCCGGAAAACCAAGCCTCCCTCCACGTAAACACGATCGATATTGGTAGAAGGGGCACTAGGAATGATCCGATGTTTTAGCCTTCATGCAATTTAACAGGCTGTCTTCCACCAGAGTTAGAATGGAGGTGTATACTTCCTCCGGTAGATCATGGCGCATGTGGCGGATGGTCTCGGATAATCCGAGGAGCAATTGGGCGGTGTCCGAGGGGTCCATTTGGTTCTCGACAGGTGCCTTTTGGCTGTTCTTCTGTGCAGACTCCGACAGGAACAAAAGCAGATGGCGGGCACTAAGATCATTTTTTTTCAAGAAACTGTATTGTTTGAGTGGATCGTCAAACACTTTTTCGGCTTTATCGCACCATTCCAAGTAACGGGTATCGACTGATTTTCTGTTCTCTCTTCTGAACACGAAATGGTTCCTCCTCATGACATTTTCCATGCAGCCTTTTGTTAACTCTTCTAACACACTGTATATTTGAACATGGGAACCCAATCTTGACAAGGCAGGATTGCAAAATAGTAGGAAAATGTGAAGGCTGTCTGATGTGTGCTGTTATAAAACCAGCACTTTTTTTGTCGGTTCCTAGGAATTTTCTTTCATGGACCGATTCACTTTGACACGGGAAAGGGAGGCAAATACCAGTGATTGCGCTTCCATTTGTCTTACTTTGTCAGAAGTTTCCGCATCATTTGCAAAACCTCTGTACTAGAAATATTGTGTGAAATTGGTTTTTTTATTAGTATATGGAATTGAGCAGACAAAAGGGGGTCAAAGGATCAGCAGTGGACGATTACTCGATATGGACACACGTTCAAAAAAGGTTGGAAGCGGGTGAAAGCCATCGTCAGGTGGCAGCATCTCTCGATATGACGTTGGGACAGTTTCGGTATCGGCTTCGGAAATACCGGGAGGCAGGAGAGCAAGAAGTGGCTGCTACACGGGAAGAGATTGATCTGGAGCGGCCGGAATGGAGGGAGATTTCTCGTCTGTGGGATGAGGAGTGGGAGCAACGGGGCCCGGAAGACCGGTTGGTGCTGATGGTGAAGGATCCGTGGACATTATTTGCGCACTGGCATCTGAGTAGGAGTCAAAAAGAGCAGGTAAGCCGGCATTTTGAAGCAAGTTGGGACCAACTCCCCTTTTCCCTCAGGCTGATGGATGTGACCGATTTACAGGTTGACGGAGAACAAGCCCATTGCTTTCGGGTGGAAGACACACACCCGTCGGCGAATCGTTTTTGGTTGCCGCAAGTGAAGCCGGGTCGCCATTATCTGGCGGATTGGGGAACGTGGACGGTGGAGGGGAACTTTTTCACTCTGCTTCGTTCCAATATGGCGGAAACCCCTCCCCAACCGGAGAATCGGAAATCGCTGCCTTTAAAGATGGAACGGGCGGCTGCGTTTTCACAGGTGTCGACGACGGAGCCGGGAGAACCCTATTACCCGGAAATCCGGGAAGGATGGGCAGAACGGTTCGACGGATATACGTGGGTGGAACGAAAGGAGGGAAATCGTTGAGTACCGGATCCATTGCATTGATCCTTCATGCCCACCTTCCCTATGTCCGCCACCCCGAGCAAAAGGATGTGTTGGAAGAACGGTGGTTGCATGAGGCGGTGGTAGAATGCTATATCCCGCTGTTCATGATGTTTGAAGAGCTGCATCGAGATGAGGTGGACTTCCGGTTGGCTCTTTCCCTGAGCCCGCCCTTGGCGGCCATGTTGGCGGATCCCCTTCTTCAAAAGCGGACGGCGGATCACTTGGAACGGCTGGTACAATTGGCGGATCGGGAGGTGGAACGGACGAAAGGGGACGACTCTTTCCTTCCCTTGGCCCTCATGTACCGGGATCGGTTTCACCGTGTACGTGATTATTATCAGCGCGTGCAGCAAAACCTTCTGACACCGCTCTGCCGCTTAGAAGAAGCGGGACGGCTGGAGCTGTTTACGGCAGTGGGAACACACCCCTTTTTACCGTACTTGCTCCGGGAAGAGACCATCCGGGCCCACATCCAAGCGGCTGTGACTTCCCATGAGCAGCTGCTGGGGCGGCGCCCCCGGGGAATTTGGTTACCGGAGTGCGGGTTTGTTCCCGGAGTAGATCCGTTGTTGCGGGAAGCGGGAATCCAGTGGTTCTGCGTGGACAGTCATGCTTTTGACGCAGCCCGGCCCACGCCTCCCTTCGAAACCGATTCCCCTGTTCTCACCCCGGCGGGCATTGCCGCCTTTGCCCGCGATTCCCGGTCATCTGAGCAAGTATGGAGCTCTCAAACGGGTTATCCGGGGGATTACGATTACCGCGAATATTACCGTGACATCGGGTATGATCTGGATTGGGAAACGATCGGTCCGTTTGTTCATCCCGATGGCATTCGGGTTCATACCGGGTTCAAATACTACCGCATCACCGGGTACGGGGAACACAAGGAACCGTATAACCCGGATTGGGCACGGGAAAAAGCGGCTCGTCACGCGCGCCATTTTCTGGACGAAAGGCGGAAGCAGGTACGAGAGGCAAAGCGGCGAATGGGTCGCGATCCCGTCGTTACTGCTCCGTTTGACGCGGAACTCTTTGGTCACTGGTGGTTTGAGGGTCCTGTTTTTCTGGAACTGTTATTTCGGCAAATGCATTTTGACCAGGACGAAGTGAAGCCGATTACCCCGTCGCAGTACCTGAGCCGTTATACGGACTTTCCCGTGTGTGAGCTTTCCATGAGTTCGTGGGGGCGACACGGCTATGGTGATGTCTGGCTCCAGGGGGCGAATGAATGGATTTATCCGGTGCTTCATCGGGCGGAAGAACGGATGAACGATTTGGTTCACCGTGCGGAACGGTCCTCTCCAGAAGTTCAACGGGCCCTGGTGCAGGCGGGGCGGGAGCTGATGCTGGCACAGGCAAGCGACTGGGCCTTTATCATGGACAATCGCACGATGGTGGACTATGCGTTGAAACGGACGAAACAACATGTGGCCCGCTTTGACAAGTTGGCGGCGATGGTGGAATCAAAAGAGGTGGATCCTGTCTATTTGGGACAGGTGGAGGAATTGGATTCCCTGTTCCCGGACCTGGAGCCGGCATGGTTTCGTTCCCCATGGCGATCCGGCAGGGCACTTAGGGAAGAGAGGCCCACAGTGCTAATGCTCGCTTGGGAATATCCTCCGATGACGGTGGGGGGGTTATCCCGGCATGTATACGATTTGTCCCGCCATCTGGTGCGATTGGGCTGGAGTGTTCACGTGGTTACCACAGAGGTTCCCGGATATCCTCACACCGAGACGGTGAAAGGAGTCGAGATCCATCGGGCTCATGTGATGAAACCGTTCGGTAACCAGTTTTATCACTGGGTGTTCCAGTTGAATCGGATGCTGCTGGATACCTGCCGCACCTTGATCCGGGCCGGGCATCGTTTTGATGTCGTCCATGCTCACGATTGGTTGGTCAGCGTGGCTGCACGCGGACTGAAGAAGGAATTCGGCCTGCCGGTGACCACCACGATCCACGCCACTGAGCATGGTCGCAACCAAGGGATCCATACGGATTTGCAACGGCGCATCCATCGACTGGAACGGGATCTCATCGAAGAATCCTCCCGGGTGATCGTATGTAGTCGTCATATGGAATGGGAGGTGAGGGAGGGTTTCCAACTCCCCTCTATTCCGTTGCGTGTCATCCCTAACGGAGTGGATCCCGTCATGTTGAAACTGCCGTTCACCACAGCTGATTGCTCACCAGAACCCTTTGCCCGGGAAGGGGAGCGCATGATCCTCTTCATTGGGCGGCTGGTGCGGGAGAAGGGAGTGGAGACCCTGTTGGAGGCGGCAAAAACTGTTGTTGAGCATCACCCTGACACCAAGTGGATCATTGCGGGAAAAGGGCCGATGCGAACGGAATGGGAAGAGCAGGCACACCGTATGGGGCTGAAGGAAAAAACACTTTTTACCGGCTTTGTTTCCGATGAGGATCGCAACCGTTTGTTGGGATTGGCAGAAGTGACCGTATTTCCCAGCTGGTACGAACCGTTTGGAATCGTTGCCTTGGAGGCGATGTCGGCTGGAACCCCTGTGGTTGTCTCTGATACGGGTGGTCTTAAGGATGTGGTAGAGCACGACCGGACCGGTTTGAAGGCGTATCCGGGCGATGCTCCTTCTCTCGCCCTGCAAATCCGCACCCTGCTGGAAAACCCGGAACAGGCCCGCCGTTTGGCTGCCACGGCCCGGGAAGAGATCAGTCGATTTGACTGGAGCCATATCGCTGGTGAGACCGCCGCCGTATACGAGGAAATGTTCACCCCCGAGGAAAATCAAGTCCGGAAAGAGATCGCAGCGCACCGGGAATCCCGTAAAGGTAAAAATGAAGGTTCATGACAGAAAGGAGAGGGTTCATTCGATGAAAGCTGTGATCATGGCCGGGGGAAAAGGAACTCGTTTGCGGCCTTTGACCAATCGACTACCCAAACCGATGGTGCCTCTTCTAAATAAACCGTGCATGGAATATATCATTGAATTATTGAAGAATCATGGGATCACTGAAATTGCGGTGACCGTCCAGTATCTCCCCCACGTGATCCGGGAGCATTTCGGGGATGGCGAAAAGTGGGGGGTGCAGCTTCATTATTTTGATGAACTCCAACCCTTGGGGACAGCGGGAAGTGTTAAAAATGCAGAGGGGTTTCTCGATGACACGTTTCTGGTGATCAGTGGAGACGCTCTCACGGATGTGGATTTACACAAGGCCATCCGTTTTCATCGGGAACGGGAGGCGATCGGTACACTGGTGTTGACCCGGGTGGAAGTTCCTTTGGAATACGGTGTGGTGATGACCCGGGAAGACGGCCGGATTATCCGATTTCTGGAGAAACCCAGTTGGAGCGAAGTGTTCAGCGATACAGTCAATACCGGCATCTATGTCCTCGAACCGGAGATTCTCTCTTTTTTCAAAAGGGATCAGGTATTTGATTTCAGCAGGGATTTGTTCCCGCTGGTAATGGAAAAAGAGTTTCCGTTATTTGGGGTGGTGACGGAGGGGTATTGGTCCGATATCGGCAACCTGGAACAGTATCGGCAAGCCCAGTGGGATCTATTGGAGGGACGAGTGGAGGCGATATTAAGAGGGAAGGAGTGGGCTCCTGGAATACGGGTGGAGGACGGGGTTTATGTAGAAGATCCGACCAGCTTGTCCGCTCCCGTATTTCTGGGAGCAGGCACCCGGGTGGATGCGGGAGGACGGGTTGGCCCCTATACAGTTTTGGGCCGCTACAATCGCGTGAGGGCGAATGCCTCTCTGGAGCGGACTGTTTTGTGGAATCGTAACGAAATCGCCGAATCAGCGGAACTGGCGGGAACTACTTTGGCTCATGACATTCGGTTCGGTCCAGGGGCACGTGCTGAAAATTGCACTGTTGTGGGGGAGAATAGTTGGATCGGGGAACGGGTGCTCCTTTCCGCCGGGGTGAAAGTATGGCCGGATAAAACGATCGGTCCGGGGACGGTACTGACCGAATCCTTGATCTGGGAGGGGCAAGTCTCCCGCGGTTGGTTCGGACAGGAAGGTGTCAGCGGCGTAACGAATCGCGACCTGACTCCGGAGAGGGCCGGCAGTCTCGCCGCAGCTTTCGGCCGAGTTTTGGGGGAAGGGACGACGGTGGTTGTCGGTCGGGATGGTAGCCCTTTTGCGGATATTCTCCATCTGTCTGTCACCGCCAGCTTGATGGCTGCCGGAGTCCGGGTGGTGGATGCGGGTGTAGCGCCGGCTCCGTCGATTCGTCACGGATGTTTTTCCTATGAAGCGAAGGGCGGGTTGTACATCTGTTGTTCGGACGAAGAACGGGATCGGACTGTGCTGCAATTCTTCGATGGTCGCGGAGTTCCTATTCCCCTCGCAATGGAGCGGAAGGTGGAGCAAACGCTCTATCAAGGGGATTATGCCCGGCCATCCATGGTTTTCGGCACGTTGGAACGGGACGAACGGGTTTTGGAACGGTACAGGGGAGCCCTCTTGGAGGAGGTGGATGGGGACCGAATCCGCTCCCGGGCTTTTAAAGTGGTGTTGCACACCAATAACTGGCACCTCTTTCCGTTGATTCAACCTCTGTTGGAAAGGTTGGGTTGCCGAGTCGTAACCGTATTGGGGACGAATCCGCCGCTGGAGCGCTTTATTCTGGATAATCAAGCGGATTTGGGTGTTCACCTGGATTCCAGCGGTCAGTCGGTGATCTGGTATTCGGAAGCCGGTCGGGTATTGGGGCGGGAGGAGCAGACACTGGTGGAGACCCTGTTGTCCTTAAAGCGGAAGGGAGCGGTCCCGATTCCGGTTACAGCCCCGCGGGAGGCGGGACAAATGGTCCAGGAAGCGGGGATGGAGCCGGTCCATGTACCTGCGACGGTGCGGGCTTTGTTGGAGGCCAGTGACCGCGAACGGTTTCCGCTCTACGGGGATGGTTGTGCCGCCACCGCTTTTTTGCTGGAACACTTAGCACAAACCGAATCTGCGTTGGAACCCTTTTTGGCAGGATTACCGCCGGTCCATCTCCGATCGGAGTCCATCTTCTGCCCTGCGGAAGCCAAGGGGCGGGTGATGAGACGTTTGATGGAGGAATGGAAAGGAGGCAGTCTGGAACTATTGGACGGGATTAAGATGTGGGAGGGGGAGAGCTGGGTCTTGATCCGCCCTCACGGGGAACAGGAGCGGGTGGATGTGGTGGTTCAAGAGGGGAGTTCCACCAAAGCCAAACGCCTGCTGGAGGACCATAAAGAGAAGGTGTTAGAATATCGGGAAAGATAATCCGTTTATTTACTTTAATGTGTCGCCTTCCTGTCATCGGCAGGAAGGCGGTTTATTTTGTCGAAAAAAGAGAGGGGGGTGAGGAACGTGCGTTTGGTTGATCCGTTATATGGAAGCGTTGAAATCGAACCGGTGTTGGCGGAACTGTTTCAAACGCCACCTGTTCGCAGGCTGGCAGGAGTTCACCAGGCGGGTGCGGCTAGTTTGATGCGACCGCAGTGGAATGTTACCCGTCTGGAACATTCCGCGGGGGTGCTGCTGTTGATCCGACGCCTGGGGGGAAGTTTGCAGGAACAGGCGGCAGGTTTGTTGCACGATGTCTCCCATACGGCGTTTTCACACCTGGTCGACCGGGTATTGGACCATCCGGCGGAAGATTACCATGACCAACAGTGGGATGAGATTGTGAAAGCTCCTTCCATCGCGGCAGCCATAGCCGGGGCCGGTTGGGAATGGGATGATCTCCTTCCTCTCAAGCGCTGGTCCATTCTGGAACAACCCGCTCCCGATATGTGTGCCGATCGGGTGGACTATACTCTGCGGGATCAGCATCGTTATTTCGGGCTATCCCTGGAGGAGATCCATGCGTTCCTGGATGCATTGACGCTGGTGGATGGACGGATGGCCGTAAAATCGGTGGAGTGGGCGGAATGGTTTGTCGATGCATACTATCGCGAGGTAGTAGACTTTTTTCTCGACCCGGATAATGTTTATGCCCATGAACGGTTGTCAGGCGTATTGCAGGGTGCGATCAGGGAGGGGGCGGTCACGGATAGGGATTGGATGAAAACGGACCGGGATCTGTTGGAGACGGTGCAAACACGCGGCAGTGAAGCACTCCTGTGCCGCCTGTCCGAGATCCGCCCCGGTGTACGCCTGGAAGAGTGCGGACCGGATGAAAACTGGGATATCCATCTGAAGCAGAAGGTGCGGTGGATCGATCCGCTGGTGATGGAAGGGGATGGACCCGTAATGCGCGCTTCCCAGCGGTCGGCTTTTATCTGGGAGCGAACCAGCAAAGCAAAAGAACGGATGGAAAAGGGGGTCTATGTGCGGATATTATAGCCGGTGTGGGCTTTTCCGGTAGGTATTTAGAGGAAGAAAATAGAGACCCGCGTTTTCGATGTGGGAGCCTGGCTCAGTGTTGAAGGCAGTCCCCCTGTTGAATGGTGTCCCAGAGGCTTGACCTATGAAGGGGTCAGTCGCGGGATGATGCAGATTCTGGAACAGGTGTCATGGTGATCTGATCTACGAAATTATCCTCTATGAGGGCAACCGAATAGAGTCCTGACGCTGGTTGGAGATCAGGTCAAAGTAATAATGATCGAATGTGCGATCTATAAGTATATAATATTTTCATATTTGATTGACAAATTGTGATGCATGGTTTTAAATGAAAACGATGGTATGGATGTTTTTTTGTGTGGGAGCTCCTAAATACAACTGCGTTCAGTAATAATAATTTAAAAAATGGTTTTATTACAATGATAGTCACCATAGGACTCTGAATATAATCGAGTTTGGTGTATATTCAGGGAATTAATTTTGAGAAAAGGATGAAGCATGAAGGAGGATACAAAATTCCAACCTGGTGTTCAAGTGACTCCGTTCAAAATCACTCAGCCATAATTGTGGGAAAATAAAAAATGAAAAGAGTATCATTAGTGTAAATGAGATAATAAATAGTATAAATTAAAGATCACCTCTTTCTTTTGAAAGGGTAATTGTGTGATGAGCATCACTTTTTCACCGATAAATTTAAAGGACGCAGATTTTGTATATGAATTATACAATAACCCCGACATCTACAAATATGGGATTCTTGAATAATCCAATAAGTAATAAACAAAGAGAGGATAAACTTACTAAATGGCTCTCAGATCATGAAGGCAAGTTCTTTTGGTCGACAAAAATTTTTGAAAAATTAAATTTCAAAATAGAAGGGGTTTGAAGGGAGTCAGTATATAAAAATGGAGAATATCCAAATTTTTTGGTGTTTAGTTTGCTGAAATCAGATATTAATATATGAATATTGATAGATATAGACTGAAAAGAGGGCCGATGGAGGGGTTAAATGCTTATTTCACATCGCTTTCGCGGATTGTGGAGGAATACCGACTTTCTAAAACTTTGGGTAGGAGAAACCATATCCCTATTTGGTTCAAGCATCACCTCTGTGGCTCTTCCTCTAGCGGCGGTTATTAATTTACAAGCAACACCCGCACAGATGGGGTTTTTAAATGCAGCTTTTTTTTCTCCTTATCTTTTAATAAGCTTGTTTGCAGGGGTCTGGATCGACCGGGCACGCCGTCTCCCAATCATGATTGGTGCAAATATCGGCCGGGCAATATTGTTAGGATTAATCCCGTTCGGCTTTTATATAGGGTTCCTTGAAATGAATTTTCTTTATGTTATTGCATTTCTAGTCGGTGTACTCACCGTACTGTTTGAGATCGCATATCAGTCATATTTACCATCTTTGGTTAAGCGAACGGAATTAGTAGAAGGAAATAGTAAACTTCAGGCCAGTGCTTCTATTGCACAGGTGAGTGGACCGAGTTTAGGTGGTATCTTAGTTAGTTTGTTTACAGCTCCCGTCGTTATTCTTACTCATGCACTCTCTTGTTTAATTTCCGCCTATAGCCTTTCTCTTATCCGTAAACCGGAATCCAAGTTAGAATACCAAGGGGAGTATAAATCGGTCTTTCGTGAAATAAAAAGTGGGTTGCATTTTCTTTTTACTAATTCTTATTTACGTGCAATTGCGGCTCAAGCTGCGACTTATAATTTTTTCTACCAAGTCGTATGGACAGTTATTTTTATCTATATGGCCCGAGAACTGCATTTTGGACCAAGCTCAGTGGGATTTGTTGTTACATTTTTAAGTGTAGGTGCTCTGCTCGGCTCTCTTATGGCACGGTATTTCGAAAAGCGTTTCGCTATGGGTCCTACTATTATTGCTTCCATGTTTATTGGCTGCGGAGCTTATTCATTAATCCCTATAGCGGGTGGTTCCAGTTACATGGCATTACTCATTCTAGTCCTTTCATTTTTTTTGATTGGATTTGGAGTAGTAATCTCAAATATCCATGTGATTAGTTTACGCCAATCGATTACTCCACATCATCTGCTGGGTCGTATGAATGCCAGTTACCGTTTTGTTATTACCGGAACAACCCCGATCGGTGCCCTTATAGGTGGAACACTCGGGTCGTTAATCGGATTGCATATGACATTAATCATCGGAGCTGTTGGTACACTTTCTTCTCTTCTATGGGTTCTGTTATCTCCTATTAAAAGCCTTTACGAGATACATGACCCTGCTGTCCAAAAATCAAGTAGTAGCAGTGGATAGGTTATATTTCAAATATTATCATGATTCACCTTATCCACTCCACTTCGCTAGCGCTCTAGCCGTAACAATCACGACGGGCACATTTTTACATTGTTCAGTGTACGGATAGTACGTGGACTTAAGTTCATTTCTTAAGTTCAACAATGTTCCATCCAAATCCCATACAAATCAGATCAAAAGGTTGTTTGGAAGTCTTAATAAATATTCATCCCCTTTACGTTTAAAGGCGTAATCCAACATCTTATGATAACGCTGGTGATTAAAAAAAGAAAGATTTCAAAGGTTGGAAAAAGGATTTTACTTTCTCATGGAGAAGTTTCAAGTGACCATAAATCTCCAGAGGAATAAGGGGGAGTCATTGATTCCTTGGAAAAGGAAAAAAGCATATGATTATTATTTCTAAGATAGGATTTTTAACTCTCAACAATAGTCTAGCCAGGTTTAGAAAAGGTATATCAACCGGTGCCCGTTGGCCAGTTTCTACTAAAAGGGTATGGATGATCCCTTTCACACGTAAAAGAGAAAAGAATAACCCTGAGGGAGAAAGAGGATTAGTTTTCCTCTAAAAAATTATCGGAAAAGGATGGGTTTGATAATGAATAATCGTCAACAACCGGTAGCTTTTGTTCAATTGCCCTTTCCTTCACAAGAAGATCCATTGCCGCAATTATTTAAATACTATAACTTATATCAACGAAAATTTAACACTCTCTTTCCCGAATATCAATTAAACGAAGGAGATCTTTGGGAATTGCCCTTATGGATCGCCCATATGGATGGAGCAGTTGGTCGGGATGACTCCATATTGGTTGATGCAAGTAAAGTTCCATTTCAAACAGAAACATGTATAGAGAAAATCATTGAAACAGCGGATCCATCATATATCTTGTTTTTCTCTCCATTAACGCAAAATTTTGATTTGGCAAAAGATGTATCTCGCCGATTAAGGAAAATGGGGTACAAAACAGTCGTTGGTGGAAACATGGCAGACTTGGCTAAACTAGAAGATTTCACTTGGATGCATACAGGATTGGCACGAGAAAGGATTTATCAGGAAATGATGGAGAAGCCGGAGGGTGGGAGAATAGGAACTCCTGTTAAAGTCGGAAAAAACCAGATCCCTCTCGGGTATCGTCCGCGTTATCGTCTTCTTTCTTCTTTCCGGGACAAAGTTCCGTTGCTGCGTTTCAGCGCTTCCCATGGATGTTTATTTACCTGCACCTTTTGTGGTGATGCTTGGACGAAACAGCTTCATGAGGTAGAGAAGGAGTTGTTAAAGGAAGAGCTGGAAGAGCTTCGTTCCACTTTTCCAAGTACAAAATTGATCTATATCGGCGATAAAACCTTCGGCCAATCCAAAAAGGCGGTTGAAAATCTTAAAGAGATTATACATCCGGGATATGGATATCGGTTAATTGTTCAGACCCATGTTTTGGTTGTTGATGAGTGGCTGATGGATACAATGGAACAGCTAGGTGTTGAAGTGGTAGAAGTCGGTTTTGAGACAGCCGATTCTACCGTTTTAAAAGAGATCAGTAAAAGACGGAAGCCTGATGTTTTTATAAACGTTCTTGAACAATTGAAAGACCGTGGATTTCACTGTGTGTTAAACGTATTGGGGGGACTTCCCAATGAAACGGTGGAATCTCAGAAGAAAACAATAGATTTTCTGTATGAAACAAAGGACTTGGTGTGGCTTTATAACTTATATAATTTTGTTCCGTACCCCAAAACACCATTGTTTCCTATTATTCGTGACCGTATCATTGATTGGAATTTTAAGAATTGGAGGGAAGATAAGCCTGTTGTGTTTGAACCATATCATCAGTCTCGAAACGAATCATGGGAACATTTTCTCCGGTTAATTGAAACTTGCTCTGAACTTTTGGAGAAAAGCAAAGAGGAATCGATTGTGGAAGGGAGGCTTTATAAATGAAAGACAATTGGATCGGAAAGGTGGATGAGCATACATGGGAAAAATTTCATTCAGACCCATTACCCGGTTGGGGCAGCCGTTATTCTACGATTTTTAATGTTGAGCATGGAAAGTTTAATGAAACATTTTCGCACGGCGATACTGCTGTGGCTTCCATTCCCTTTGACAGCACAGCTTCGACTCGGATCGGTGCTCGTTACGGCCCGCGTGCCATTCGAGAATCTAGTTTGGCATACTCCGAACAGGTAAAAAGTTGGGGGGTTGATCGTTTCAGGCATATGCGCACTGGAGAACTGCTTAAAAGTTCCCCCACAAAGTTGGTGGACTTCGGCGATTGTCATGTTTATCCAACAGATCCACTAAAACAAATGAGAGCGACTGCGGCTGAAGTTTATTACTTATCCAATCATTTTCAGCGGATCGTATTACTGGGTGGAGATCATTCCATATCATTTGGCTGTTTTTACGGATTTGCATCTCAACGCCAACAAATCGGGTTGGGAAAAATTGGGTATTTACAAATTGATCATCATTTTGATTTTGGCTCTCATTCTGTCTTGCATGGGCCGGTTTATCATGGTTCAAATGCCCGGCGTATATCAGAACATGACTTGGTTTCACTTGATATGATGGCGTTTGTTGGAGTTGGAGATCTCACTTCCGCTAAACAGTATGAAAATCTCTTGCGTTCTGGGGTTATTATAAAATCCATGGGAGATATACGAAGGGAGGGATTTGAGTCGTGCTTACGATCAGCAATGGATAAGTTGACGGAAAAGGTGGATTGTTTGTATGTATCGATTGATATTGATGTTTGCGATTCGTCAGTTGCATCAGGCACGGGGCATGTTACTGTAGGGGGATTACGTTCCGAGGAATTCTTGACAATCGCTTCTGTCTTGCGTGATTACCCTGTGGCTGCTTTAGATATAGTAGAAGTGTCACCTCATTTAGACCAGAGTGGAGTGACTGCTTATCTAGCGGCACGTCTCTTATTTGAATGGTTGTATCTGGACGGTGTGTAGGTATGGTAAAGGAGCAAATGAGACTTGTCGAAAGAGTCCTATGTACCCACTATTCAGATTGGGGTGTGGGGTCCCTCAAGATTATCGGATCGGGATTAGACTTTGTTGTTTGTCGTGCAGATTCGGAACAGTGGGGATGGATTGCCATTCGTATACCGCGTACCCGTTTTATTTACAATGAGAATGATGAAACAGTTGATTCTAGGAACTTGCTAAAATTAGAGCTTTTTATTTCTCGCTATATGAGAAAATACTCCATTCCGGTTCCGGAAGTTTACCATTTACACATTGATGATAAAATCGATTTTCTTGTGTCCTCTTTTATTGAAAATGATCAAAGTAAACCCAACAGCGTTGAAATGGGAAAATTAGTTGCTTCTATTCATCAAGTTCCATTGATCCATATTCCATATACGATCGATAATACTCCTTTCCAACAGAGTCTTGTCAATCGTATTTTGCGTCGGTCAGCAGTGATTAGAAAGCATTCTGGTATCACTGTTAGGCTTCCAAATTTGCATGATTTAAAGCGAAGCCTTAAAAATGTAAGCCGAATGTCCATATTGCATATGGATATTCGGCCTGACAATCTATTAACATACAATAATCAAATGATGGGTATAGTGGATTGGTCCAACGTGTTAATTGGAGATCCTGCCTTGGAGATTGCACGAATTGCAGAGTATGGTTTGTTAACCGAAGAGTTTTTAGAAGGATATGGGAGTAGTCCTTTAAAAGAAATCCCACCCGTTTTAGAGTGGATATACCGGATGGATACAGCAGTGATGCTGGCCATTGTGTTTTTATCGGAAGCACCGGATCCCAATCAGGCAAAGAAGCAATTAAACCGTGTAGAAGAACTGAATCAATCCTATCCAAAATGAAAATGACTGTAACGAGGTGTTCATTCAATGAATTTCATTGAAAATGCCAAAGTTTATGTAAATGAGGAAATATTTTATCTCTTAAAAGAAAACGATCCCTCACCAGTTTTGTCTCAATGGATTGACGAAGTCATTGATCGAATGGATCAGTCAGGAGCTGTAGTTTTTTCCATCGGAAGGCTTCGGCTGTCATTAAAAGATTCTCGTAAATTAGCGCATTCCATAGCAAAGGCTTTACATGCTGGCTTTTTGAGGAAAGAATGTCCTTTGGATTTGGAGGTGGAAATGGATCAGCTACAGCGCACAGAAGTACTTTCCGATTTATTTTTTCGAACATTATTTCCTCATCACGATGGTGGTCACTGTTCCTATTTAACCCCCAGTTGTTTGGATGATCCTGAATGGCATCCTGATTTTCGTGTATTTTCATCAGAGGGTTACACAACGACTCATGCTCATAAGCTGTACCAGGGAATTTTTATAGTGGATCCCGGAGAAGCATTAAGCGTTACTACCTATTATAATTGGTTGGAGATCGTAAAGGATGCATATGTGTATCAGACTGGTCAAAAGCCGCAAACTGCAGCAGAAGTGGCGCAATGGTTAGGGAAGAACATCCGGTATTCTTTAGAGCAACAACCGATCCATCAAAATCGCTATTTAACGTTGGGAGCAGCCTTAGGGAGCAAACGTCTTTGTTACCATGGTGTCTCGCTGCATTACGCTCATGCTGATCTGTCTCAGCAGGAATATCAACGATTTCCGGAGCTCCGAGAAATCGTGAAAACATGCCCATGTCAAGAGTGCTTGTATCCTTCGGATCGGATGATGTGCCATTCTTTGTTTGAATCATTAGGCGTGTCATGGACACGATTTCGAAAAACTTACGAGATGTGGGTACCCAATGAACAATTTGACTTCGTGGTTGGCCACAACCTTAAGTTTCTCCACGGTGGGTATATAGGTGGAAAAAAAAGAGTGATTGAACCTATCTGTTTTGTAGTGGATTTTCCTGATACTGAAGGGTATGAAAATTGGCTGAAAAATATCTGGTCAAAAATGGAGGTTTCCAAGCATGAAAGCTGGATGGCTTAATGAGCCTTCCGATAATGGGATAAATGCAGATGAATGGAATGGTTTTGTACAAAAAGTAGGGACACCATTTCATTCGAAAAACTTCATGGAAGCATTGGATATAGGATGGGAAGGTACTCGTTATAATCGTCATGTAATTTTGGGGGAAAATGGGATTTCAGCCGTAATTCCCGCATATTTATATGAAACATGTCCTCGTCTGGATTACTACCGCCATGCTGTGAGTCCCCCGTTGAAGGATCCTGTAATCCTTTCACATAATTTTGTTAGTTATTATGGGTATCCGTTGGCAATAAGTGATATGTCGCGCAAGAAAGTCATCCGCCAATTTATTCACAATGCGAAAATGGAATCTGCCATAGCCATGATGGGGGGAATTGACAGCCGTGATGAAAAGCTGACAGCAGACCTTAAATCTAACGGCTTCCATCTTGGGTGGTTTCACACTTTAATGATACGAGATCTAACCGGGGTTAATAAAGAAGATCCGACAACCGCTCTACCACACAAAAACAGACACCGAGTGCGGAACAGTCTATCACTAGCAAGAAGGGCAGGTTTAAAAGTTCGCCTTGCTGACCAGGAGGAGTATCGGCAAGCGGCCGATTTAATCATGGATACCGTTATTCGATTGGGAATGGACCCTGAGGTCCTTCCGAGGAAATTTGTTCACCATTTTATTCATAGTAAGATCCCCGGATTGGAAGTATTTTTAACGTTAACTCCCATGGAGGAGATTATAGGAGTGCAGGTTGGAGTTCATTGGCGTACTACCTATTACATTATGTTTGCAGGTCATAAGCATCCATACCTGAATCGGTATAAACAATCACACGTACTGTACGAACAGTTAATAAGAAGAGCAGCCTTTCTTGGGTGCAACGAAATTCAGTCGGGCCGTGATCCCTATCCTATTAAGAAGCAACATGGTTTTACACCTGTTCCTTTATTTTGTGCTGTCCGGGGAGAGAACCCCAAACAACATGAACGAGCCCTTCAATGGCTAAAGTCCATTGAAAAGAGACATATAGAAAAATACGGATCTCAGTTCTAGTATTGCAAAAAGAGAAAGGATAAGAGAAATTGTCAAATCAAAATCATTCAAACAGAGCTACTTTGATTACCGAGGACGATGTGTTGCCTTTAAATACGAAACGGATTTATCTGGTTCGTCATGCACAGTCATATCTGCTTGGTCAAAAAATCTCGATGGATCCAGAATTGACGGCCGTAGGAATTCGTCAAGCGGAAGAGTTGAAAAAATATTTTGCTACCCGAGACATCGATCTTATTTTCACATCTGAATTAATTCGAGCGAAAAAAACGGGTGAAATTGTGAGAGGTTCTCAGGATCATATTGCAACGAAAATACTTCCTGAACTAAACGAATATCACGCTGCCAATCAATGGAGGGAATGGAGTGATAAAGAAACCATTCGGCTAATACAAGAAAGAATTTATAAACCGGATCAGAAAAGCTTAGGTGAAGATCTACGAAGTTTCCATCAAAGAGTAAAAAAAGCGTGGGAAAAGGTTTTAGCTCAACCTTCTAGAAATATACTTATTGTTACTCACAATGCTGTGATCCGTATGCTGTTTTCTATTATGATGGGGATGACAGAGGAGAGCGAACTTCCTTTTGTTATTGCTTATCCTCATGCTTCCATTTCTGAAGTGAGAGTGGTAGATACCGAGGCAGACCCTCATTTACCGAAACAAATGTTAGTGATTCGTTACATGTGTCAGAGTAATCATCTCAGCAAAAGCTCAATTACTTATTAAAGCAAGCATGATCGATAAGTAGATTTCACTTGAATGGGCCGTCCTCGTTTGTGCTTGTTTTTCTCTGCGAAATGGTTGATTCCTCGTTTTCGTAAAAATTATGGTGCCAACCGTAGCTAATCATATGTTTTATCTGCCACCAGCTCCTGTGGTTGATTTCGCGGTCGGCCCGATTTTGCGGGGTAGCTTTGCTGTGATCGCTTGATACCTGCGCACTGGTTACATAGAACCCGATGGAAAGTCCGTTTCAATCAAACACCTTGCTTTTTCCTGTCTCTCCTTTTTTGCAGGGCACGAAGGACCTCCATCTAGGAAGGCTTTAATCCAATCCCGCAATCGAGCTGTCTCAATCCTCGTGCCAAATCTGCTCAAGTTCCGTCCTGCTCCTATCCCTCTACAATTATTCTGTTATTTTTGGCTCTAATAAAAGGAGAGGTGACAAATGAAAAGGAAGCGAATTTTAATGGTTGGGGATAACTGGGAATATATTCGATATTATATGGTGGAGAAGCTTGATTTAAGGGTTACTCTCTTTCAAACTCCAGAGCGTAAGTCGTGCGTGAAAGAAGAGTTGTGTGAAGCGGTATACTATTTTCCTTTCGACGATCATGATAAAGGCATCTTATTGGCCAAGGAGCTACATCAAAAGGAGGAGTTTGATGCTGTTTGGACCTTCTCTGAAGTTGGAGGAGAGTTGGCTTCTTTGATTGGAGAAGCATTAATGCTACCTTGCAATTCATCCGAAGCGGAGAGAATTGCTCGGGAAAAAAGCCGTTTAAGGGAACGGCTAAACAAAAACAATGTATCCAGGGTTGAGTTTCTTGTAACAGATCAAGTGGAACAAGCTCTCGGTTTCAGTAATAGAGTCGGTTTTCCCGTTATGTTAAAGCCGGTGGACAGTTCCGGTAGCCGTCAAATTTATAAAGCAATGAATGAGGATCAGCTTCGCTGTTCATTTCAATCGGTTCGCGATACTGATCATAGGGTACTGATTGAAGAATACTTGGAAGGAACGGAAGTAAGTGTTGAATTTATTACATTTGATGGCATCCATTACCCTTTGCAAATAACCGATAAAATCGTCTCTGATACCACTTATGTTGAAATGGGACATACAATGCCCGCACAACTAGATAAACAGACATGGAACAGTATTATTGAACTTGTAAAAAAAATGTTGACATTAATCGGACATTGGATTGGACCTACTCACACCGAAGTCAAAATTACCAACAAGGGTATAAAGATTATTGAAACACATACCAGACCAGGTGGCGACTTTATTCCTTATATGTTGGACAAAGTGTTTGGCGTGGATGTATTTGTTTTGACCATAAATCATTTGCTTGGGATGAAAAAACAAATGAGCATAATGCAAGATAAAGGAGCGGCTGTTCGGTATTTTGAAGCAGAGCCAGGGGTAATTCAATCTATACAGGGAATCGAAAAAGTAAAAGATGATCCTCATGTTCTAATAGTGGATTTTGAACGGAAAGCAGGGGAACAAGTTGCTGAAGCGAAAGACAGTTTTTCTCGACCGGGTTGCTTAGTAGTGAGTGCTGAAACACCACAAAAAGCGGCGGAAGTTGCCGATTATTTGAAAAATAAAGTAAATATATATACAAATAGGAAAATTAACACTAAAGAAGATGATTGATAAGGGGTTGCTAGGGAATATACACGAAACAAAACGACTACATAGACCCGAGCTACCATCTAACGGATGGATGAGAGCTTGGGCTTTTCCGGTTGTGACAGGCACGGTGGCAGGTACGTATATAAAGAGTAAGGGTTTGGTCCACCCCGCCGGGGTCCAAACTGGAGGGGAGAGGAGTGGGAATGCATGAAACTCTTACACGAAGTGTTGGACACGATGCGCCTGTCAAACGGCGCTTATGTGGCAAGCCCTTCCAAGGATTACTCCTACGTCTGGATCCGGGATGTCTGTTACACGGTCCTGCCCTACCTGCCCCGGCCATGCGACCGATATGAACGGGCGTACCATGCCTTGTTGGACCTGCTTCGTCGCTATGAATGGAAGATCGATATCCATACCCGGCAGAAGCCGGAATACCTTTACGAGTATATCCATGCCCGTTATACCCCGGATCTGGTGGAAATCGACCAGCCTTGGGGCCATGCTCAAAACGATGCCATCGGCCTGTTTTTGTGGGGAGTGGCCCAAGGGGTGTATCACGGCAAACCGGTGTTGCGGGACAAAAAAGACCGAGAAATCATAGAAAAGCTGGTTCGATATCTGGGTTGTGTCCGGTATTGGGACCATGCGGACAACGGCATGTGGGAAGAGAATATGGAAATCCATGCTTCCAGTGTGGGAGCCTGTGTGTCAGGGCTGAAGGCAGTCCGCCTGCTGGCTGATGTTCCAGAGGAATGGATCCATCAAGGGGAACGGACTCTTCAGCGGTTGTTACCGTTTGAAAGCGCCACCAAAGAAGTGGATTTGGCGTTGCTCTCTTTAGTCTATCCCCATCAAGTGGTCAGCCGCGGCATGGCGCGTCAGATCCTGGAACGGGTGTCCCGGCGTCTGGAGCGGGACCGAGGGATCATCCGCTATGAGGGTGACCGTTATTATCATGCCGGTACGGAAGCACAGTGGTGCTTTGGCTTTCCATGGATGGGTCTGTGCTGGAGCTGGTTGGGAGAGCAGGCCAAGGTGCGGGAGTACAGTGAGAAGACACGATCGATTTTACCGCCGGATGGCCGCCTTCCTGAGTTGTACATCGGGGGAACTGATCAACCCAACGGCAACACTCCGCTTGCCTGGGCCGTAGCGATGGCGATGCTGTTGCTGGATCAGGCAGGGTGCGAGGCCGTTTCAAAAGCGGGGTAAGCGGCATCAAGTTCCCGTTGTGCGTCCAGTATGAAAAATAATGAACCTGTTGTGAAGATCCGCGAGGCGGGTCTTTTTTGTGTTCGTCTGCCTCTTTCAAGTTTAGAAATTGTTTAGGAATGATTAGAGATTGTTTAGGGTCGGATTTCATTTTTATTTAGAATGTCCCGCTACATTGAAATCATCTGAAGCGGAAAGGATCGATTCGGTGAAGCGAATTTCGTTGCTGGACATCTTGCGTGGAGTTGCCATTCTCGGAACTTTGGCATCCAATATTGGGATTTTTACTGGTTCCGGAATGACGTCATCGGGTGAATGGCTGGAATCGTTTACGTTGGTATGGGTAGACGGAAAGTTTTTGGGGATGTTGACCATCCTGTTCGGGGTCGGATTGGAAATCAAATACCGTCAAGCCCAGCGTCGCGGTTATCCATGGCCGTGGCTGTATCTTTGGTCCGCGTTCCTTCTCTTCCTCGATGGACTGCTTCATTATTTTTTTGTCTTCGAGTTCGACATCTTGATGGGTTACGCCTTGACCGCCATGATCGTCGCTTTTTTGGTGAATCGCAGTGACCGGGTCATCCGAATATCCTTATGGATCTCCGGGTCGATCCACTTGATCGCGGTTACGGCTTTTTCCATGATGGGTCCGGACCGGGGGATCGATTCGGCTCCAATCAAAAAAGAATGGGCACCCGCGGAATGGAATGTAGAGGCCTCTTGGTGGGGGGATGTCCTGTCTCGGTATGAACACTTTTGGTCGCTGCGGTCTGAAGCTTTCGGAATTATTCCCATGGGGGTGTTTCTGTTTTTGTGCGGAGTCCTCCTCATGCGGTCCGGCGCTTTCGCCTCAGACGAAAACGGTCGGCGCCTTCGCCGGAAACTGATGGTTTGGGGTATCGGGGTGGGATTGCCGCTGAATCTGGTCACGCTTCTTCCGCCGGACATGGTAATCGGGTCGGATCTGTTATCTCGTTATGTGTTCGCTCCGGTTCTTTCTTTCGGATACATAGGACTGATCGCCTGGATATGGGAAAAGGGGTGGCTGTTCGGACTGGCTGCCCGGTTGCAAGAAGTGGGGAGGACGGCTTTAAGCTGCTATATGCTACAAAATATCGTGGCGTCCATTCTCTTTTACGAATGGGGACTGGGTCTGAGCGCGAAGGTTGGAGGTGCCCTCTCCACCATCGCTGCCTGGTTTGGAATCTCTCTCCTGTTGATAGTGTTTGCCCACTTCTGGCTGAAACGCTTTCCCACGGGTCCCTTTGAGATCATCTGGAGGCGTTTGGCCGCTTTGCCGCTGACTGCCCGATCGCAACCGAAAACCACCACCGGAAACTGAAATGGAGGAGGGGTATCCCTCCTCCTGTTTCTTGATAATGGTTCTGCCTGTGGTGTCTATGGACAACCGGCAAAAAGAGCGATATGATGCGGGATGATTCAGGATCACTTTCGACAGGGTGAGCGCAGATGAAAGCAACGACCATATTGCTGATCGACGATGAGAAGGAGATTCGGGATCTGATCGAGATTTACCTGGTTAACGACGGTTATCGCGTTTTAAAAGCGGCGGACGGCCTGGAGGGACTTCACCTATTGGAACATCATTCCGTCGATTTGCTTATTTTGGATGTGATGATGCCTCATATGGACGGGATCCAGGCGTGTATGAAAATTCGGGAGACCGACAATATCCCGATCCTGATGCTGTCGGCCAAGAGTCAGGACGTCGACAAAATCGTCGGTTTGGGTGTGGGAGCGGACGATTATGTGACGAAACCCTTTAATCCGTTGGAGTTGATGGCTCGGGTCAAGTCCCTGCTGCGAAGATATACGAAGCTGAATACCCCCGTTCCAAAGGAAGAGTCCGTGATTGAAATCGAGGGTCTCCGCCTCAACGTAGATTCCCATGAGGTATGGGTTGAAGAGAAGCAGGTCAATCTCACACCCAAAGAGTTCGCCATCTTGGAGCTGCTTGCGCGGAACAGGGGGATCGTGTTCAGCAGGCAAAAAATATACGAACGGGTATGGAAAGAGCGGTTTGTTCCCACGGAAAACACCGTGATGGTGCACATTCGCAAGATTCGCGAAAAAATTGAACATAACCCCCGCAAGCCGACGTTTATCAAGACCGTCTGGGGGGTCGGTTATAAAATTGAAAAATAGAGAGGCTTTTTTGCAAACGATGAAACAGTGGAATCTCAATCAGAGCATCCGGGCGCAGCTCATTTTTGCCATTGCAATCTGTTTTATAGCGGCCTTTTTGGTGTTCGCCGTCTCATATTCCTTCTCGGATTGGATATGGGGGGAGCCCGATCATGTGTTTTACATGGAAGCGATGGCCGAAGATCTTGCCCACGAATTGGAGGATTATGATTTGTGGAAGGATCAGGCTGCGGTGAAAAAGCTGATGGAAGCAAATTCAAATGAACAGCGGGACATTCTCCTCGTCAGCATGACGGGAGAGGTGCTGTATCGGACGACGGGCGCATCCGATTCATTCTTGGACATTAGCCGAATCCTATCCGATCAACTGACCACCCGGTGGCATCTCGACTGGTTGAACGCAAAAGAAGCTTATTATCATGTCGCCTATCCGTTTTACTCCAAAACGGAACAGGGATACGTAGTCGTCAAGGGAACGACCGTGGGTACGCCCCCTCCGATGAGAGATTTCCAACAGATGTTGCTTCAATTGGCACTGAGCCTCGGTACCTTCATCGGATTGTTTTTCCTATTAACCAATGGCAAAATGCGTTATTTTGAACAACTGGCAGGCGGTCTATTGGAAATTTCAAAAGGAAAACTGGGTTTTCGTGTGCCGGAGAAAAGCCGGGACGAACTGGGGTCTCTTGCCGCCAATATCAATTATATGGCTGAAGAACTCCAACGGAAGATTGAAGCGGAGAAAAAAGCGGAGAACGCCAAGTATGAATGGATCACCAGCCTTTCTCACGACTTGAAGACCCCTCTTACTTCTATCATCGGATATCTCCGATTGGTGAAGGACAAGAAATACACGAGTGCAGAACAACATGAGCAATATGTCCGGGTGGCTTTTGACAAATCGGAAAAGCTGGAAGGGCTCCTGGATCATATGCTTGAATATACCAAATTAACCAATCCTGACTTGACGATTCGTCGAGAAACGGTTTGCATCAATGAATTTCTGGAACAACTGGTAGAGGAAATGACCCTGATCGCCGATATGAATCAAACCACATTCAAGAAAGAGATCCCTGAGGAAGGAATCAGGGTGGAAGTAGACCCGGAAAAGATGGTCCGGGTATTTGAGAATCTACTGATGAATGCAGTCAAGTATGGCGATAAAAAAAGAGACATCACCGTTCGACTATATAGGGAAGAGGACCAAGCGGTCATCTGTGTCCAAAACTTTGGAGATCCTTTGAAGGAGAAAGACTTGGAACAGTTGTTTAACCGATTTTACCGGATCGATCGATCCCGCTCCCCGGAAACGGGTGGCTCCGGATTGGGGCTGTCTATCGCCAAAAATATTGTGGAAAAACACGGCGGAGAGATATGGGCGGAATCTGAGGGAAGGAAGATCCGGTTTTATGTGAAGCTGGGCTTGGTCCGGGTACCATAGGAGTGAGGGTGGATTATTGAACCCGAGTACTTCCTTGGTACCCGGTTTTTTTGCATCTGGGCTTTTCATATGGATCGGCTTGGTGATCTTTACTACCTCGTGATCCCAGTCGTCCATCAAAGCGAAACAGAACGTAACGGTTACCACTCACCAACCCCCTTAACTCCATAGGGTGTTTTTTTATGGATGAAACGCCGCGATTGTGGATATTTGAAAAGGGAGAAATGAAGTCTGTGGTATGCTGGGGAAAAAGGAGTGGGCCGTCGATGAACCAACCTCATTCGTTGCCTCCGTTGATCCAGGTGGTGGGATACGCTGGATCCGGGAAAACCACTCTGCTTACCCGAGTGGTACAGATGCTGACCAATCAGGGGTGGAACGTAGGAACGATCAAGCACCACCCGAAATCCTGGGAGTGGGACGAACCGGGAAAAGATACCTGGCGGCACCGGCAAGCCGGTGCGGGACCAGTCGCTCTGGTCACCGGTGACCGTACCGTCATCGATTGGCACAAGGTACAGGAGCCGGTAGCGCTCTTACCCTTTTATCGCGGGATGGACCTGGTG
Organism: Desmospora profundinema; assembly: GCF_031454155.1. Lineage (GTDB taxonomy): Bacteria > Bacillota > Bacilli > Thermoactinomycetales > DSM-45169 > Desmospora > Desmospora profundinema. The sequence goes on along the minus strand of NZ_JAVDQG010000001.1, from coordinate 737,788 downwards.
CTGGTGGAAGGGTTTAAACAAGCCTCCCATCCCAAGCTGGTGATGGTTCACCGGGAAGAAGACCGCGAACTGTTGGATCTTTCCTCTATCATCACACTTGTCTCTTCTCAGCCGGAGCAGTGGAAAAAGCGAGGTCCCTGTCTGCATTGGGACGATGTGGAGAAAGTAGCGGCGATGATCGTGCAAGAGGCGGGTTTGGACTCTAAATAAGAGGACCAGTCGTCTGAAAAGACGGCTTCTTTGTTAGCAGTATGATGGAATCGGGTATAATGGACGCGCCGGGAGGTGCCACTCCCGACGCTCGTGTCGTACAGCTACCGCGAGAAGAACGGCAGCACACTCAGGATAAGGGGAAGCTCATCCTTTCATGCCGGAACAGGAGGACTTCACTTTTTTATAGATAGCGAGCGAGAAAACCCAGCCCTTTAGGGTTGGGATGAAAGCGAGCGCACCACGGGCACTTCCTTCGGTCGTCGGACGAGGGAGGGTTTCCCCCATATGCTAAGTCCGACCGTTTTGTCCTGAACACGAACACACGATCCCTTTTCTGGGGTAAAATATTCATGAGAGGAGGTGATCCAGTGATCCGAACTTACAAATTCAAGTTAGTCCCGACCATCGATCACATACAAACGATCGAGTGGAGCCTAAACATGTGCGGATGGCTGTACAACAGCATGCTGGAACAACGTCGTTTTGCCTACAAGAGACGAGGTTTTTCCTTGAGCTATCATCAGCAAGCGACGGAACTTCCTTCATTGAAAAAGGAACTTCCCGCATTTAAACAGATTTACTCCCAGGTCCTGCAGCAAGTGGTGAAGCGCCTCGACTGGGCTTTTCAACATTTTTTCCGTCGCGTCAAACGGGGAGAAAAGCCGGGGTTTCCTCGTTTTCAGGGAAAAAACCGGTTTGATTCCTTGATTTACCCGCAAGCAAAGCCGTCTATGTTCCAAGGAAAATTCCTCCGTGTCCCTAAGATTGGCGATATCCGTATCAAGATACATCGCCAAATGGAAGGGATCCCGAAGACTGTTACTATAAAACGAAAGAATGGTCGTTACTATGCCATGGTGGCCTGTAAAATCGAGCCTCCCCCCAAGAAACCCAGTGGCAAACAGGTAGGGGTGGACCTTGGAGTGAAACACTTTGCGGTCACTTCAGACAACGAGTTCTTCCCGGCGATGCGCTTTTTGGAAAAGGGACTGCGGGATATCAAGCGCTGGCAACGGATGGTTTCCCGTCGAAAGGAAGGATCCCATCGACGAAGGAAGGCGGTCGAGTGGTTAGCGCGAGCGCATGAGCGAGTGGCCAACCGGCGAAAGGATCTGGCCCACAAAATCAGCCGATCCCTCGTGGATCGCTATGACCTCATCGCGTTTGAGAAACTTAACATCAAAGGGATGGTGAAAAACCGTCCCCTGGTCAAAAAGATTGCGGATGCCGCTTGGCGACAGTTGATCGACTTCACCACTTACAAGGCAGAATGGGCCGGTAAGGAAGTGAAGTTGGTTGATCCTCACAACACGTCCCAGGATTGTTCGCAATGTGGTCGGATCGTGAAGAAAGACCTATGTGACCGCGTTCACTCTTGTCGCTGTGGCTACCGAGAGGATCGGGATCTCAACGCGGCGCGAAACATTCTTCATCGAGCCATCGGCTTCGTACCGGAAAATAAGGTTAACTAGTGCCCCTTCTACCAATATCGATCGTGTTTACGTGGAGGGAGGCTTGATTTTCCGGCGGAGTCGACTCTGCCACGCATGGAGCGAAGACGGAAAACCAAGCCGACCGACTTGTCCGCGTAAAGGCCAAGAAAAACAGATCGAAGTTACCTGAAGGGGCACTAGCTTGAAATCGAACGTGTTTTTAGGCTCGGGCGGAGCCTTCGGGAAGGGTAGCGGGTTGTCGCACCCCATGATCCGAGAAGCCCACGGCTTTAGCCGTGTGGAGCAAGTCACAGATGAAGGAAGAGTGTAATATTTGTTAAAATAATGGATAGAAGCGTTTTCAATACCATCATCATGGATGGGGGAGGGGATGGCATGCCTTTTTATCACCGCATGGGGGAGATCCCCCGCAAGCGGCATGTCCAGTTTAAAAAAGAAGACGGATCCCTGTACCGGGAGGAAGTGATGGGGACAAAAGGATTCTCTGGAATTCAATCCATTCTGTATCACCACCACCCGCCAACACAGGTAAGCCGGGTGGAGAGCCTGCGGGAATGGGCCCCTGAATGGGAAGAGCGGGGAGCCAATCGCCATCGTCACTTAACAACCTTTGACCTTCCCGCCGGAGGGGACCCCATCGAAGGACGGGTCTACTTGTTGGTCAATGAGGATGTGGCCATCGGAGTATCGCGTCCGACGGAAGAGATGGATTATTTTTTCCGCAACAGCGATGGGGATGAGGTTTTATTTGTCCACGAAGGGGAAGGGGAACTGCAATCGGTCTTTGGTACCCTCACCTATCGGCCGGGGGATTACATCGTGATTCCTGTGGGCACTACCTACCGCATTGAGAGAAAAAGCGACACCCGCTTTCTGGTGATCGAATCGAGCGGTGAGATCACCACGCCCAAACGATATCGCAATGAACACGGTCAGCTGATGGAACACAGCCCTTTTTGTGAGCGGGACATCCGCTTGCCCGAGAGGTTGGACACCTATTTGGAAAAAGGGGAGTTTGAAGTACGGGTGAAAGCCCACGGTCAGCTGAACGCCTATTTCTACAATTTCCATCCGCTGGATGTTGTGGGGTGGGACGGCTATCTTTATCCCTATATCTTTAATGTGGACGACTTTGAGCCGATCACCGGTCGAATCCATCAGCCGCCGCCGGTCCACCAGACGTTCGCCGGCCCCAATTTTGTCGTCTGCTCGTTTGTGCCCCGCCTGTATGACTATCATCCGGAAGCGATTCCCGCTCCTTATTACCACAGCAATGTCAACAGCGACGAAGTGCTCTATTATGTAGACGGCCACTTTATGAGCCGGAAAGGGGTGCGGGAAGGGTCGATCACGCTCCATCCGAGCGGATTGCCTCACGGACCCCATCCGGGCAAGGTGGAAGCCAGCATTGGGAAAAAGGGGACGGAAGAACTGGCGGTGATGATAGATACGTTTCGTCCCCTCCGCGTGACAAAAGCGGCTTTGGAGGTGGAGGACCCGGGGTATATCACCAGTTGGCTGCCTGATCATTAAGGATAGACAATGGGAGGAAACCATGCAGATCGATCCCTCACAACAGAGTAAAACGGATAATTACAAACTGCTGATCGGAAGTGTGCTGCCGCGCCCCATCGCCTTCGTAACGACGCTGGGTCCCGAAGGAGCGGTCAACGCCGCCCCGTTCAGCTTTTACACAGTCGTCAGCACCGATCCGCCGATGGTCAGCATCACCTGCAGCCGGAAACCCGGTGGGGTGCAGAAAGATACCGCCCGCAACATCGCCCAAACCGGGGAGTTCGTCGTACAGGTGGTGGACGGGGACAACGTGGAACGCATCAACCAGACCGCCACCGATTTTCCGCCGGAGATCGGGGAAGCGAAAGCGGTCGGGTTTCAGTTGCTGGAAAGCGCACGGGTGAAACCGCCCCGGATTGCCCAGTGCAAGGTGCATCTGGAGTGTCGTCTTCACGAGATTCTGCCCATGGGCGGGACGGAAACGGCACCCAACGCCGACGTCATCATTGGAGAGGTCGTCTGCTTTCATGTCCGGGATGATCTTTACCATGAAGGACGGATCGATACCGGCAAGCTGGACCCTGTGGGCAGGCTCGCCGGCACGGTTTACGGCAAGGTGGGGGAGACCTTCTCCATGCCGCGTCTTACCTTGGATGAGTGGAAACAAAAGCATGGAAAAGGGTAAGCAGGCGAGACGGTCTCGGGCGGCTTTGATGCCCGGGACCGTTTTAATCGATGGAAACCCCGGGCAAATCGACGGTTTCAAGACAATCATGGATCGTGTAAAATAAATACGATAAGCTTCTTGCAGAACGTGAATTGCCTGTTCAATAGAGCGAGAAGGAGATGGCTGGATGTACGGGGAAGGGATTTGGATTCTACTGGCCTTGTACCTCATTATTGGAGTGGTCTATTGGAAGATTCAGGGAGAACCCATGCTCTTCACCATTATGGAGGAAGAGGACGACCCCGAAGTGGAAAAATTGCGGGAGCAAGTGGGGATGTTGGCCAAAACCCATGGGGAACGGTTTGTTTACATGGTGCTGGCGGTCGGGTTTGTATTTGTGTGGCCGATCTTTTTGTACCAGGATGTGCAAGCGATGATCCGCAGGGTTGTAAGGAAGTAGTGCTTTCACAAAGTGGCCAAGCGATGTTGTTTACCTTTTTCTCCATATGAATAGTGAAAAAATAATGATGAATCGATAAAGAGCCTGGAGAACCAGGCTCTATTTTAATTTTCTTATCGAGTCAGAGTCAGTGCTCCCATCCAAAACCCTGCAAACGCCCCCACAATTCCCAAGGTGTAGGTAGCACCCAGATAGAGAATCATCCTGGACCAATCCTTTTTCTCAGCATACTGCTGTCCTTCCCAATGAAGGGTGGAAAACGTGGTGAAGGAGCCGAGGAATCCCGTTCCCGCAAACAGAAGGGCCTGTGCGCTCCATCCCGTTCCACCCATCCAGCCCAGTATGAACGATCCGCTGATGTTGACCAGCCACGTACCCCACGGCCAGGGAGAGCCAGCCCGGAAATTGAGTCGACGGCTGACGGCATAGCGGGCAACGGCTCCCAGAAAACCACCTGCCGCCACCAGTCCCCATGTTCCTATCATATGCCTGTCCCCTTCTGTTGAAGGCTCCGGTGTCCCAATCGCCAGCCGGCCCAGGCCAGCAGGATTCCGCCCCAGAGGCTGGCCAGCACATAGAGCAAGGCTGCCCCCATCGCTCCCTGCATCATCAGTTCCATCGTATCGACACTAAAAGTGGAAAAAGTGGTGAACGATCCGATCAACCCTGTTCCGAGAGCAGTCCGCCATTGCGGAGACAAGGCCAATCGCTCACCAGCCCAGACTTGGAACCATCCCAGTACGAAGCACCCCAGCCAGTTTTCCGCCAGTGTCCCCCACGGAAACCAATCCCCTGCCCACCCCTGAACAAAGAGGTTCATCCCATACCGCAATAATGCTCCCACCATTCCCGCGATGCCGATCCAGAAGTAAAACATCCGTTTTCTCTCCCGTTTCGTCGATGAAACCAGTGTAGTGGAGCCACTTGCTCCAGTCAACTGTACGGAATGTTGAAAAAAGGGCTAAAAAAGCCTTGCCAGAATTCATGGAAGCGTTTATTATATAACACAAAGATCAAATTGGAATCCTGTTATAGTACAAATGAAGGGATGGGATGGATCATGGAACGGACCAACCTGCGCTATCGGGGGATTTTCACCAAAGTACCGGGGGACCCTTCGCGATGGAGGCGTTGGGAGGCGATGGGGGAGGCGTTTATCCGGGACTGTCGCCGCCGGCACGGCGAGCAGATCGGCAAACGGTTGGTGTTTGGTCATGGGGAAGGAGAGTTTCCCCGTTTTTATCAATTGTTGGCCGAGCATGGAACGCTGGAGATGTACGGGAGTCTGGAAGGGTTCCATTCCACTTTTATGGGGAAAAAGGGGCAGGAGGAGCCGGGTGTCATGCTGGAGCGGGCCCGGATGAAAAGAGGGGAAACGATCCTTCTCTTTTTTGGAAACGGCATCGATGAAAGGGATCCTGTCGGAATGGCCGCGGTGGAAGCGGCTGTGGACCATGGGGGGAAGGTGCTGGTGGTGACCTGGACCGAGCGGGAACGCCACTTGGTGGAACAGCGCTGGCATGGGCATTTGACGGGTGTGACCAGCATTGAAGCGATCGGGAAAAAAGTCGGAGAGCGGTTTGACTGGCCCCATGCCATGCCCTATCTACCCGACCCTGAAAAGAACTGGGAAGCATGCCGGGAGGTGCTGGATCTGTTTCAGCAACGGACGGTTCTTCCCTTGGCGGAGGAGATCGGACAACTGTTGGGGACGGAAGGGCCGGCTCTCTCCCAGCTGGATCTGGTGATGAACCGGGCGGGACACGATGCCTTGGGACTGAGCCTGCCTCTGCTGAAGCCCCGCACCGGACGGTTGGTGTTTGCCGAGGAGATGGCGGGTCGGCGGTACAGCTTTTACGCTCCCCAGGTATGGGCGGATCGGCGTCAGATTCTGATGCCAACTGCGTCCATTGTGGGAATGGGTCCGGTAACAACGGAGGTAGCCCAGGAGATCGAGGAAGTGTGGTCATTGGAGGAGAAGGTGGAACGGACGGGGTAACGATGGGTAAGGAGCGATACACAAAGGCCGGGAAGGGCACACGCCTTCCCGGCCTTTGTGTTGTAATGGGTAGCACAACTGAACCCAAGAGTTGCTTTATGCGAAATTATGGTCCCGAAAGGGGTACAACGGACGCGGAATCACGTGACCGATGGTATGCATCTCTGAAGGTTTCAGCATCCGTGCGGCTATCAACCTTAGGGGGGCGGGGACTAGTGATTATTGATCCCTTTAGGAGCGCCTGAGAGCGAATCTAAGGGGTCATAGAGCGATAAAAAGACTTGTGAGAACGGTCTTTTTTTATCGCTTAGAGGTGTGCCTTATTTTTTGGCCGAGAGAAATCATAATATATGCAAAACGGGGTGATCGGGTGGGTGCGGTCCAGTCATACCGATCAGGAGAAAATGGAAGTTCATCTGTTTGGTGAACAAGCAAACAGTTACATTAGACAAATATCACTTATGATGTTATTATATATGACATAACAATCCTATCCGCCAAAGGGAATCCAATTGAATGTAATATAACATGACAAAATACCCGGGCTCGGTGATTAACCTGAATAAGTAAGGAGAGTGGTTCAAAAATGATGTGGATTCGTAGCCTGGTTGCCATCTTTATCGATGACCTCAATAGTGGGGAATGTGCAAGTAAGCTGTCTGATTCGTTTGCTGGCAACGAAAAATATTGGGGTGTTCCTTTGGAGGATCTGCCATCTCAAAAATAAAAAATACCAACGCTTAGAACTCGGTTCCCGTGCCACAAGTTGTGGCACTTTTTTATTGCTTGTTCACTTTACCGAGTATCATTACATAATACAAAAGCTTTTCCTCACACTTAGATCGAATCAACACATTCAACAGAAACACATTATACCGATCGCCCTGATTGATACTCAACCTCACCAAACGTCGAAATTTGATAAGTTTTGTCGAAAATAACCTATCTTTTAATTGCTTGTGTTAATATCCTTTTTGCAATTAAAAAAAGGAGAGATCAACATGAAAAAAACATTCACGAAATTTTTTATTGCATTATTATCTATGTTGGTGTTAGTGACTACATCAACAGTAAACATTTCGGCAGCACAAAGCTTAAACATAGCTTCGAATGAAAACCTTGATAAAGTAGAGTCCATATGTAATGATGTTTTTGATAATATCATTGAAGTGGATGAAGATACTCAACAAAGGTTATTAAACAAAGCCCAAGATCATATTAATAGTGGTAAAGTTAAGTACAAGAGCTCAAATGATTTAGTATTTAAAAATCCATCCGTTAGAGGTGTTAAATATGACGATGGAACAATCACCTATTCTGTGTCATTTAATTACACTGATGAAGAAACTCGTTTGAATGCATTGAATATTGTATTTGATAATAAAGAAGAGTTATTGAATACTTTTGAAGTTGACATTAAAAAGTTAAGTGAGGATGAAGCATCCGTAAATTATTGGGTTGATGGTAAGGAACATATTAATCAAAATGTTGATATCAGTGAATATGTTGCATCAGAAGAAGCCGAAAAAGCACCTCAATTCAGTGCAATGTCCAAGAAATCTTGGAGTAGTTGTATGCAAAAGTGTTTAGCAGGTAAAGGTATGACGATGTTGGCAATTACTTTATTAGGTGTATTATGTGGTGCTTCTTGCACAGTTGGAGTACCAGCAACAGCAGGAACCGCTTGTTATGCTTGCGTAAATACAGCTGGAATGATTGGAGCAACTGCATTTATGAATTGTTGGGAACAGAAATGCAAGCGCAGGTGACAACTACTTAAGGAAATATGGTGATTGGATGAAGCTAAGAACATGGTTAGTTAAACTTGCATTTTTGTTAGCCGGTTTGTCTATGGTGATCTTTGGGATTTTCTTGGAGCAGGGTTTAACAGGTGTAATCCTGTGTTTTGTTTTTATCGGAATTGCTGGGTATTTAATGAAACCCCCGAAATAAGGCAACTTTAAGTGATAAAAAGATCGTTCTAGGTAGTCCTTTATACCCGGAACGGTCTTTTTATAAGGGGAAAAGGGCAACCGGTTAGTCTCCTACCAGCTATCTGTTCCCGATCGTCAACTGGTAAGCGGAAGACCCTAAAAAAACGGGGTTGGTCTATATATCCGATATGAAAACATCTTTGCAGCTTGCCTTTCATGAAACGGAACTTATGTTAAAACGTGAGTGTATTAAGGGTTGGGGTCATCGGTTTTATCTCCGAAACAGACCATATCCTGGTCTCAAACAACTGTTTGACTAGCTAAGAGGGGTAATACCAGCGAAGTTGTCACCAGGGGAAAAGTAGATTCCATTTAGTTAGAATCTATTTTTCGGTAAATGTAAGCGATCTCCCTTTAACTATTTCCAAAAATCCAACTGGACCGGTCATATGAGTTTAACACAATTATTTAATAGCCAAGACAACTGTGTGCTACGATGGAGAGAGTACCAGTAAAAGGAGGGATCATCTTGGTTGTACAAAATGAAATTCAAGCACTCTATCAACAACTGTTAGATGCGTGGGATGATTGTAATGCTCGCGGAATGGTAGAGTTGTTCACAGAAGATGGTGAGCTTATCGGTTTTGATGGGAGTCAAGCTATTGGGCGGGAAGAGATTTTCTCGCACCTCCATCCTATTTTTGAAGATCATCCCACTGCAAAATTTGTAAACAAAGTTAAAGATGTTCGTTTTCTGGACTCAGAGGTAGCGATTTTACGAGCTATTGCGGGTATGGTTCCTCGTGGACAATCGGATATCAATCCTGCAGCGAATACACATCACACTCTGGTTGTCGTAAATATCGAAGGAGTTTGGCGTATCCACCTTTTTCAGAATACTCCGGCTCAGTTTCATGGAAGACCAGAGTTAGTCAAACAAATGACAGATGAGTTAAGAGAGTGGTTAAAGTGAAGCTAATACCATGAATCCGGGTAGGGATCGCTTTATCTGAGTTTTCTATCGGTGGTAATCCAAAAAAATGATCAACCGTACCTTTCTATGCGGTCGTTCATTTTTTTTGTACGTGTCCATTTCGAGGGTTTGTGCCTGGACAAACCTCTCTGAATAGCCTGCGGGAAAAAGTGAATACGCCGGAAATCTTATGGTAGAAACACAGATATTGGTCCATGTCGATATGTCCCGCGTTCCAACGAATGTTATTTGCTCCCCTGTTTCTCCCGCATGCCAAAGTTGAATTTTTAATATTTCGTCATTGTTGACGAGTTCCGACACCTTTTGCAAAAAAAGGTTGATAGGATAGGGAAGAAGGGAGAGATGGATATGCCGAAGCAGGGGAAACTCCGTTGGATCACGTGGTTGTGTCTGTTGCTCTTGGCGGTCTCTTCGATCACCGTTCCGGCAAAGGGGTCGGCGGAAGCAGATCCTGACCGGTTGTTGCAGCAAAGCCTAAATCGGTTGGTGGACAAGCTTCTTGAAGAGCCAAACGCGTCGGGGACGGTGGTGGGATATCACGTGATCTCGCTGGATGACGGCCGTCAGCTGGCCGGATTTCGGGAGACGGTGACGCTGATGCCCCATGGCGCCTTCCAACTGTGGACGGCGGCCGCGGCTCTGGAGGCGTGGTCCCCGGATCAAACCTTTGCCACCGGTGTGTTTATCGATGGACCCGTGCGCGGTGGGGTGTTGCGGGGGGACGTGGTGATTCAGGGCGGAGGAGATCCTTTACTGGAAACCAACGATTTCCGTCTGTTCGCTCGTGCATTGAAAAAGGAGGGTATTCGCCGTGTCCAGGGGGATGTCGTGGTGGATGACAGCCGCTTCGATGACCGTCGGCTGGGAACCAACTGGATGTGGGACCGGGAGTCGGAACCGTCCCATGCCCCGATCGGAGCGCTCTCCGTCAATGACAACACGGTGGAAGTGACGGTGAAGCCGGAAAAAAGGCGAAGAGGAAACACACCTCAGGTGATCATTGAGCCGGCTGGGAAAGCCTTCGAAGTGGTGAACCGGGCGCAGGTGGTGTCGGGAGACGACGCCGATATACAAGTGGAAAGAAGGAGGGCGACGGATACCTTCGTCGTGACGGGAACGATCGGAAGGTCACATCCGGCTCTGAAAGTGAAGCGGGCTGTGGGGGACCCGGCGGGGTTTGCCGGGGCGGTGATGAAAGAAGCCCTTACCCGCGAAGGGATACGACTTTATCGCCAATCGTCGGTTCGTGTGGGAGAAAAGCCGGAGACAGCCCGCCGGATTGTCAGTCATTCGTCACCGCCGGTGGGGGATTGGGTGCCCTCCTTATTATCGGAACAGTCACCCTGGGTGGCGGAGATGACCCTGAAACAGCTGGGTGCGGATCGGCGGGGAGAAGGCAGTGCTGCCAGAGGGTTGGACGTGGTGAGAGCGTTTGCTCGGGAACAAGCGGGAGTGGATGGAACCTGGCAGCCCCGGGATGGTTCGGGCAATTCCCGTATGGGGGTGGTCGCACCTAGACACATGAGCGCTCTCCTGAAAACGATGGATCAACATCCTGAGGGGGAACGGTTTTTCGCCCGCCTGCCGGTGGCGGGGCAGGACGGATTGCTCCAGGATCGGATGGCTGGAACTCCTGCAGCCGGAAACCTGCGTGCCTATCCCGTGGGAGAAAAAGAGATCGGGGGGCTGACCGGGGTGGTGACATCCGCTTCCGGGGAGCGTCTCGCTTTCTCTGTGATGGTAAACGGCGCCTTGAACCGTTCGGCGGTAGCGGAGATGGAGGATGCTTTCGGAGTCGCACTGGCTTCCTATCCGGAAACTCCCGGCTCCGGCAGCATGGAAACGGAAGAAGAGGAGTATCCGCTGTCTGACGTGTTGGACCCATTGCTGGAGCAAGCGTCCTTTGACGGGATTCTCCATGGTGTGATGGTTCGGTCGCTGGATCGAGGCGAGGTGATGTACCAGCGAAATGCCCAATCTTTGCTCACTCCGGCGTCCAATACCAAGCTGTTCACTTCTGCAGCTGCTTTGGCCGCTCTGGGGGAGGACTACCGCTTCCGGACCGACCTGTACTTGGATGGTAAGGTGCGAAGGGGAGTCCTGAAGGGGGATCTGGTGCTGCGGGGCGGCGGTGATCCCACCCTGGCGACGGAAGGGAACTTGAAGGTGCAGGAGGGCCCCACGCTGGATGAGGTGGTGGCGGACTTAAAGCGGGCGGGGATTCGACGAGTAGACGGCGACATCCGAGTGGATGATTCCTTTTTCTCGGGACCCGAATACGGCAGCGGCTGGACTTGGGATAACGAGAGTGCTTACTACCAATCCCAGATCGCTTCGTTGGCCATCAATCGGGGGACGGTCCGCTTTGATTATCTGCCAGGGGAGCGGGTAGGAGATCCCATCCGACTGGAGATGACACCGGCCACGGCGTATGTGGATGTGGAGGCGGAGGTGGTTACCGGGGAAGCGGGCTACCCCAACACCTTGCGAATCGAGCGGGAGCGCGGCACCAACCGGATTCGGTTGAGTGGTAGCCTGCCGGCGGATTTCACCGGAGATTATACCCGGGTGCCGGTGGAGGATCCGTCCTTATACACCGGGACGGTGTTAAAAGAGATGATGGAACGGGAGGGTATCTCGTTCCAACGCCGGTCTGGGGTAAAAAAAGGACAGGCCCCTGCCGGTGTTCCTGATTTCACCTATCACTCCCCTGTGTTGGCGGAAGTGGTCACTTATCTGAACAAGGTTAGCGACAACTTTTATGCGGAGATGATCCTGCAGACCCTGGGTCGGAAGAACGGGGGGGACGGATCGGCGTCAGCCGGGGTGGAGGAAGTGGAGAAATGGGCGAAAGAATGGGGAATCCAGACTCCGTTTCGTTTACGGGACGGATCCGGGTTGACCCGCTACAATCTGTTAACCCCGGAACAACTGGTTACCTTGTTGGAGGCACAGGCAGAGGAGGCATATTTTGAGGCATTTGTGGAATCCATACCGCTGGCAGGGGTGGACGGCACGCTCCGTACCCGGATGCGCGGTACCCCTGCCGAAGGAAATCTTCGCGGCAAAACCGGTTCCCTCACACACGTCAGCTCCTTGTCCGGCTATGTGGAAACCCGGGACGGTGAACGATTGGTTTATGCGATCATGATGAACGGCTATACACCGGAATCGGAACGGGCTCTCCAGGATCGGATCGGGGCACAAATGGCCGGTTTCAGCAGGCAGCCGGGGGAGGATGAATCATGAGAACAGGCAGCATTCTGCTGCTGTCGCTGGCTTTGGTTTATCCTTCACTTATTCCGGTGGAAGCGTCCGGTGGGGACCGGCCGGAAGAGTTTCGAGCGTTTTGGGTGGATGCCTTTCATGACGGGTTTAAAACTCCAGAGCAAGTGGACCGGTTGTTGGAGGATGTCCGCCGGGCCAACGCCAATGCCGTGATTGTGCAGGTGCGCCGCCGCGGGGATGCGTACTTTGGCCGCGCCCTGGAGCCGCGGACGGAGGACCCGGCCCTGGATCCCGGTTTTGATGCGTTACAAGACCTAATTGACAAAGCCCATGGAGCTGAACCCCGGATGGAGGTGCATGCCTGGCTGGCCACCCTGCCCATTTGGAATTCGGCGACACCGCCCCGCTCCCCGTATCATGTGTTCAACCGGCACGGCCCGTCCGCTCAGGAGAGAGATTACTGGTTGATGGAGCGGGTGGACGGAGCCAACCGCAGCGGGGCCGACTTTGTATTGGATCCGGGTCACCCGGATGCGGTTGATTATACTGCTGACCAATATGTGAACGTGGTGCGGCAGTATCCGGTGGATGGCATTCATTTGGACTTAGTCCGCTACATGGGTCCGGACTGGGGCTACAACCCCACCAGCCTGCAACGCTTCCAATCCCAAACCGGCCGGATCGACCGGCCGGACCCCACAGATGAGGAGTGGAAGGAGTGGCGCCGTCGACAGGTGGATCACCTGATGCGCCAGGTTTACCTTCGCTCCATCGCCGTCCGTCCGGATGTGAAAGTGTCGGCGGCAGTGATTGCGTGGGGGGCAGGACCCGCCGATGAAGAAGAATATCGCCAATCGGCTCCCATGCAGCAAGTGATGCAGGATTGGGACGGTTGGCTTGCGGAAGGAACGATCGATCTGGCTCTTCCCATGAACTACGACCGGGAACACGTCCCCGATCAACGCCGATGGTACGATCAGTGGATTTCGTGGCAAAAAGACCGGCCCTATGAGCGACACCTCGCTGCGGGTCCTGCCCTCTACCTTAATTCCATCGACGGCAGCCTGGCCCAAATTGCACGGGCTCAAGCGCCGTCTGATACAGGAAACCGTCTTACGGGGGTGAGCCTGTACAGTTACGCCGTCACCAATATGGACGGGGAACCCCGGGAAGCCCTGCTGGGCGCGCTGACGAAAGGGACGGATCATCATCCTCCGGTATTTGCCGAAGCGGCCGCCGTGCCGGCCATACCATGGAAAGAACAACCGCAGCGGGGCCATCTCATGGGACGAGTCCGGGATGCTTCCGGCACTCCATTGGACGGGGCCGTGGTGGAACTGAAAAGAGGCAAGGAACGCATCCAGGTGGTAACCGACGGAAACGGTTTCTTCGGGAAGACGGATTTGGTGCCTGGGTGGTGGCAAGTCCGCTTCCCCCAAGACAAGCCGCACGTTTCCAAACCGGTAAAGGTGGAAGCGGGGCAGGTGGCGGAATGGAAATGACGAAAAAGGGAACAAGACAATGAAGCCGACTGATTCAGTCGGCTTCATTGTCTTGTTCCTATAGACGGAATCTATTTTTGCCTGACACTACTCCTTTGCTGAATAAACGAAACGCGTCCCCTATCGATCCAAAAGAAGCCTCGGACAGACGCCGAAGGCCTTTTGCATGGGTGTGAAAGGCATGAAGTTGGCTATGGAGGACCCATCCATTTTGGCAGAGCGATTTTTCTGAGTCCACGTTTCCCTCGTAGCTGTTCCTTACAGTCCCCGTGTCGGCTCCCACTTTTCATTCCCGGCTCGTTGCAATAAGATGAAAACGGGAGCTGTATGGAGAAAGGATGGGAGACATGGATTGGAGCCAGACGCACTATCCCTATCCATCGCAACGGAGGACCGTATACGCGAAGAACGGAGTGGTGGCCACATCGCAACCCCTGGCAGCGGAGGCGGGATTGGAAGTGTTGCGAAAGGGAGGAAACGCCGTCGATGCAGCGGTGGCTACGGCAGCAGCCCTGACGGTATTGGAACCCACTTCCAATGGCATCGGCGGAGATGCTTTCGCTTTGGTATGGACCGGGGGAAACTTATACGGCTTGAACGCCAGTGGTCCCGCTCCCGCTGCTTTGACGCCGGATTTGCTAAAGGAGGCGGGACGGGAAACGATGCCCGCCTATGGTTGGCTGCCGGTGACGGTACCCGGTGCTCCGGCCGCGTGGGCGGCATTGGTGGAACGCTGGGGCAAGCTTCCCCTGACAGCCGTGTTGGAGCCGGCGATCCGGTATGCCGAGGAAGGATATCCGCTGTCACCGGTTCTGGCGACATTCTGGTCCCGTGCCGTTCGGACGGCGGAACAACGGTGGGAGGGAGACTGGTACCGGGAGTGGTTCCGGGTGTTCGCCCCGGAGGGGCGCGCCCCCCGTGCGGGGGAGATGTGGCGTTCTCCCGGCCATGGGCGTACCCTGCGCCTGATCGCCGAAACCGGGGCGGAGTCGTTTTATCGCGGAGAGTTGGCTGAACGAATCGACACCTATGCCCGGGCGACAGGCGGGGTGTTGCGCGCAGAAGATCTTGCCGATTACCGTCCGGAGTGGGTGGATCCCATCCATGTATCATACCGGGGACATGAGGTATGGGAAATTCCGCCCAATGGTCAGGGCTTGGTAACCCTGCTCGCCCTTCAGTTATTGGAGGAGAAAGGGTTCGCCGGGCGGGAGCGGATCGACACCTACCACCGGCAGATGGAAGCGATCAAGTTGGCGTTTGCCATCGGCCGGGAGACGATTACGGATCCCCGAAAGATGGAATGGACCGTTGAAGAGCTGTTATCGGACGCGTTTGCCCTGAAGCAGCGCGATCGGTTGGGAGAGGAAGCGCGGGAATACCGGGGAGTCAAACCGGATGTCGGCGGAACGGTCTATCTGGCCGCAGCAGATGGGGAGGGAAACATGGTTTCCTTTATCCAGAGTAATTATATGGGCTTCGGCTCCGGCATCGTCGTACCCGGCACCGGTATCGCTCTGCAAAACCGGGGTCATACCTTCTCTTTAGAGCCTGATCACGTTAATGTGCTGGAGCCGGGTAAACGAACCTATCATACCATCATTCCCGGATTTTTGACTCGGGGCGGGGAAGCGGTGGGCCCCTTTGGGGTGATGGGCGGGTTTATGCAACCCCAAGGACATTTGCAGGTGGTATCCAATCTGGTCGATTTTCATCTCAACCCGCAAAGCGCGCTGGATGCGCCGCGATGGTGTTGGACCGAAGGAAAGACCATTCAGGTGGAGCAGGGAGTCCCCGGCTGGATCGTTCAGGGGTTGCTGGACAGGGGGCACGATATTCGGGTCGCCCCTGATGCCGGATTGTTTGGCCGGGGACAGATGATTCTCCGCAATGAAGCGGGTGTGTTGGCAGCGGGTACGGAGCCTCGGACAGACGGAAGCGCGGCTGCCTACTGATATTTTTTTCTTCTGTAACGATGGGGTTGGGTCGCCGCGGCAGGTGGCATACAATAAAGGTGGACCCTCAGCCGGGCGTCAAGGAGGAATGGCGATGTACCTGTCCAACCGAACAAACCCTTTTTACGACAAACAGGACCGGGAGAGGCGGCATCAGGATGTTTCCCGATCGCGCCTGGAAATCCGGGACGATTTTGAACGGGATCACGGGCGGATCATCCACGGTGCATCCTTTCGACGGTTGCAGTCGAAAAAACAAGTGATCGGAGTGGATGTGGGGGATCTGCACCGCACCCGACTCACCCATTCCATGGAAGCAGCGCAGATCGCCAGGGGGATGGCCCATTCCCTTAACCAACGAACCGAAGCCTTGCGCCGGGACGATTGCCGGATCGATATCTCCCTGATCGAGGCAGCCGCCCTTGCCCATGACCTGGGTCACCCCCCGTTCGGCCACGATGGGGAAATGGCATTACACGGGTGCATGCAGGATCATGGGGGGTTTGAAGGAAATGCCCAGACCTTTCGCATTTTGACCCGATTGGAGGGAAAGCAGGGGCGGGGACTCAACCTGACGAGGGGGTTGTTGTTGTCGGTGATGAAATACCCCGTCGTGTTGCAAGATGCAGTGACCGATCCCGATAGAACCGAGAAATATCCCCCTAAATCCAGTGTGTTTGACGCAGATCGGGATGCGTTTGAATGGGTGCTGGCTCCTTTTTCGCCGGAGGAACGGGAATTCTACCTGAAACGGGAACCGGATCCGGTTCATCCCGGCATCGAGCGATGCCTTCGGCTTACGTTGGAGTGCTCCATCATCGAGCTGGCGGACGATGTGGCTTATGCCACCCACGATCTGGAAGACGCCGTCAATCTGGGGTGGGTCCATCTGGAGGAACTGCAGGAGGTGCTTCGTCAAAACGGGGAAGCAGGAAAATGGGAAGAGTGGGATGCAGCCGTTCAGATGCTGGATCGCTTAAATCCCCGCCACCCGGATTTCAAACACGATCTAAAACAATTGTTTGCCTATCTCATCTCGTGTTTCGTCAATCATCTGGTCATCACCGAGGAAGGGGAGCCGTCCTATTCTCCCCGAATTCGCTATCGGGCACGTCTGCCGGAAGAATTGCAACGATTGAATCAGCAGCTGAAACAGAGGGTGGATGAGCGGGTGATCCGCTCCCCCTCTGTTCAGGCCATGGCTTTTAAAGGTGGACGTATCGTCCGCTCCCTGTTTGAAGCGATGTCGGAAGAGATCCAGCTGCTCCCCTTCCATGACCGCCAACGGATTGAGGAGCACCCGGAAGCAAAAGAACGGATTGTCTGCGATTATATCGCCGGAATGACCGATCCATTCGCTATCCGTATGGCGGAGAAATTGTACGGACACGGTCGTTTTGTCTAGGGCCTGTCTGGTCATTCAATTTTCCGTTATGCGCTTTTTGCAACGAAACGAAGAAAGCTCGCCCCAGGCTGAGAACGAATTTACCAGACAAGGGATAAGGATTCAGCCATCCCCGCAGAATACGGGGCAAGGGGGTGGTGCTCATGGGTAAAAAAGTAGGTATCGGATTGTTGGCGATGATCATGATGTGTGGTACAGTGGCAAACCCGGCGGTCGGCAGGAGTATAATGGAAAAGGTTGGGCCGGCCGCGGAGGGGGAGCCGTTTCTCTTGTCCGGCACCATGCGTTACCTGGATATCCAGGGCGGGTGCTGGATTTTGGTAACAAAAGAAAGAAAGCGCTTTCAATTGGATGGGACACCTGAACAACTGCGCTTGCTGAGGCGAGACGGCGCCCGTGTTACGGTGTTGGCGGAGAAAGCACCGGACCGATACGGCTATTGCATGGTGGGAACCTGGGTACGAGTGATCCGGATCATCCGGATGGAGACAAATGAGATTAGAGAGAAGGAGAGGAACTAGATGAGTCATACACAAAATCGTTCTACCCGTTTGATTCATGGAACAAGCCAACCTTGTGAGCAAACGGGAGCGTTGGCTCCCCCATTGGTGCAGACATCCACCTTTGTATTCCGGGATTGGCAAGAGGGGGCACGCCGGTTTGCGGGGGAGGAGGAAGGGTATGTTTACACCCGCCTGGGGAACCCCACGGTATCCCAGTTGGAAGAGAAAGTGGCGGACCTGGAAGGGGCCGAAGCAGCGGTTGCTTTTGCCTCGGGGATGGGAGCCGTCTCCGGTGCCTTGATGGGATTGTTGGGCCATGGGGATCATCTCCTTTGTTCCCGGGGGATTTACGGCTGTACCCATGGGTTGTTGGGATGGATGAAAGAAAAGATGAATGTCTGCACCACTTTTGTGGATCGGCCCTCCCGGGAGCGTTTGGAAAAGGCTGTACGTCCCGAGACGAAAGTACTCTATTTGGAAACGCCCGTGAATCCAACGTTGGAGATCATCGATTTGAACGAGGTATGCCTGTGGGCGAAAGAACGCGGAATAAAAGTGGTGGTGGATAATACGTTTGCCACCCCCATCCTGCAGCGGCCTTTGGAATGGGGAGCCGATTTGGTGTTGCACAGTGCCACCAAATACATCGGGGGACACGGGGATGTGATCGGCGGTGTTCTGTGCGGTTCTTCTCAGTTGATCGGTCCGATCCGGGACCAATTGCGCAAAGATGTGGGTGCCGTTTTGTCCCCGTTTGACGCATGGCTTCTACTTCGGGGCATCCGTACGCTTGCAGTGAGAATGGAACGACATGTGGCCAATGCTGAAAAAATAGCCCGGCTTCTCTTGGCACACCCGGCGGTGAAAAAGGTGGATTATCCGGGATTGCCGAACCATCCTCAATACCGATTGGCCCAACGTCAAATGGATCTGCCCGGCGGGATGGTCAGTTTTCAGGTTTGTGGGGGGCTGGAAGGGGCCCGTCTGTTTTTAGACCGGCTAAAGATGTGTCTGTTGACTGTCAGCTTGGGAGATGTGGCGACATTGGTTCAACATCCCGCTTCCATGACACATGCAATTGTGCCAGAAGAGGAACGGTCGGCGATGGGGATCACCGATGATTTAATCCGTCTGTCTGTGGGAATTGAGGATATTTCTGATATTTGGACTGATTTGGAACAAGCGCTCCATCCATTGAGCGAGCAGGTTGGTGAATGTGGAAAAGAAGAGTTTTCTTGCAAGAAATCTTCTTGAAGGGGTTTAGTAGAGATGATATATTATACCTATAGTTAATTGGGAAAAATTTAATATGAAATAAAGGGGGTCGTTGCGTTCCGACAGCGGGAGGCTTGGCCGATCTCCTTAAATTTTTCACAGTCAATTTGCCGAAAATAGAGGAAATTTGCCGAGGAGTGGGGAAAGCGGTCGAATAGAGTCGAGGTTTCTTCATGAAGAAGCTGGATTATAATCAGATTAAATTCCATGAATTTTCATCAAATTCGGAGGTCAGGTGGGATGGTGCGTGGCCTGGAAAGACCATCGTTACCAGGAGTTGAAGGAGATTTTGCCCCGCATTGATGTCGCGGTGCAAACGCTTCTCCGGTTGGAGGAACCTGTCGCTCATGAAAAGGTATTGTCCGTTTGGCATGAAGCTCAGTGGTTGCAAGAACGTGTCCATCAACAGGGCTTGGTGCAACGTCATCCCCAGGTTCATGAGGTGGTCAGCTTTCTTTCTCTCAGCAGTTTCAGCTTATTGTATTTGCATGGAGAGTCTTTCCAAACATACAGAGAGGAACTTCAATCCCGATATAAGTCTTTGCTGCGCTGGGTGTACTTCTTTCCAAAGTACGCATCCAATGCCGAAGACAGGCGAATCAGCAATTTATAAACGGGTGGCGGGCAACGTTGGAAAAGGCGGAATACTTGCGGTAAGATGGAGGGCACACAGGGGCGAGGATCCAACGCTCCGAGGGTGCCTTTTTTTGATTGCGGTGCCATTACTTTTTTTACGGGATTGGAGGGGTGATTGATGCGGATATCATTGATCCAGATGGATGTCGCATTTGGTGATCCGGCCGTCAACCAGCGTCGGGTAGCGAAAAAGCTGGCGCAGGTGGTAGAGCGGGAACATCCGGATGTGGTGGCGTTGCCGGAGATGTGGAATGCCGGATACGACCTCACCCGCCTGGACCGGATTGCGGATCGGGGAGAACTGGTGGAATGGATGGGCCAAAAATCCAGGGAATACGGGATTACCCTGATGGGGGGATCCATCGCCGAGGTGAAGGATGGCGGTCATTATAATGCTAGTTATGTGTTTTCTCCACAAGGAGACGTGGTGGCCCAATACAGGAAATTGCATCTCTTTCGACTGATGGAGGAAGAGAAGTTCCTTTTGCCGGGCCCCGAAGGTCCGGTGACGTTTCCCATCGGCGGTTATCGGGCGGGTATGATTATCTGTTATGATGTACGCTTTCCTGAAATGGTCCGTTCCCTGGCCCTGGAAGGGGCGGAGCTTCTGTTCGTTTCTGCTGAATGGCCGCATCCCCGCCTCAATCATTGGCGTATTCTCAACCAGGCGCGGGCAATCGAAAATCAGATGGCGGTAGCGGCGATCAACCGGGTCGGGTCCGATCCGAATAACACGTTCTGCGGTCATTCGATGGTGCTGGATCCTTGGGGGAAAGTGTTGGCGGAAGGCGGGGAGGGGGAGGAAACGCTGACGGTCGATCTGGAACTGGCGGAAGTGGCTCGTATCCGCCGGCAAATTCCTGTCTTTGAAGACCGGGTCCCTCACATGTATCGAATCGGAGTCTCTCCTTAAACCGGCTAAAGTCCCCAACCTTCGCAGGACGTTGACAGAGCGAGACGGGTCCGCTATGATGGGATAGGAATTTAAACATATAATCCGATGGATAAACTATGATTTATGGGAGGCGCCGTCCGATGAAGCGATGGTTGATGATGAGCTTGATGATCATTCCACTGTTGGTGTTGAGTGCCTGTGGCGGTGGGAGTGACCAGCAGGGAGAGTCGGAGGACACCGACAACCTGCTTGCCGGAATAAAAAAACGGGGCGAGATTCGAATCGGTACCGAAGGAACCTATAAGCCCTTTACGTTTCGGGATGAGGAGAGCAATGAGCTGACGGGTTACGATGTGGAGGTAGCAGAGGAAGTGGCTAAGCGGATGGGCGTCAAAGCCACTTTTGTCGAGGGGCCGTGGGATGCCATGTTGACCAGCTTGTCTACCGGCCGTTTTGATATCGTGGCCAACCAAGTGGGGATCAATGAGGAACGGAAGAAAAAATTCGATTTTAGCACGCCCTATTCGGTTTCCTATGCCACCATCGTCGTCCATAAAGATAATCAGGAAATCAAGGAAATCGACGATGTGAAGGGAAAGCGGGCGGCTCAGACCCCGACCAGCAATTACGGGAAAATGGCTGAGGAAGCGGAAGCCGAGATCGTTTCCTACGAGGATATGATGACGGCGATGCGGGATGTGGCAGCCAAACGGGTCGACTTTAGTCTAAACGATCGTCTGGCAGTGGCGGAGATGCTCCAGACGACGGACCTGCCACTGAAAACAGTGGGTCAACCAATGGACCCATCGGAGAGTGCTTTCCCGGTCCCAAAAGGGAACGAAGATTTGGTTGAGGAGATTAACCAAGCGTTGCAAGAGATGCAAGCAGACGGCACCCTTGCCGAGATTTCCGAGCGGTGGTTCGGAGAGGATATCTCCAAACCCTGACGAGTCAAAAGTCCTCCGGCGATGTTCCGGGGGCTTTTTCGCTTTCACGTAGTAGGGGAGGTCTCCCGCCAAACAGGAAAAGGACGGCGAGCCGTCCCGTTCCGTCAATAATATGGGTCGTCTTCGTTCTTTTTGGCAGCCGGTTTTCGTTTCGGGAGTTCCGGGGTGGAATTGGAAGAGTCGAATACGGTGACGAGGGGCTGACGTTCGATATCCAAAGTCTCCGGCAAAACGGGCTCTTCGGTTGCTTCTTCTCCTTGCTTTAGGTTCACTTTTTGTACTTCAACGGTATGGACTTCTTTACGGATATGGATGGAGTTCAATTCAAAGTATTTCTCCAGGAGCTTTCGGAGATCACGGTTGAATGCTTCCTTGTCGATCTTTTCATATTCGCGGGCGATATCAATCTGGATGTCCATCTTGCGCATGCTCATGCGGCCCTCCCATGATGAATCTTCGTTTTTTTGTCCTATTCCATACTAAGACATCGGCGGAACGGGGGCAATATCCGTCCCGAAAAGAATGGACGCAGCGATCCGGGGTCTGCCTGGTACTTTCCACACCGACCCGGGTTTCTGCCGAACGGATTGATCGGACACGCTTCGTATCGTTTTTCGATTCAAATGGAAAATGAGGTTGGAAGAAAGGTTGAAAGCGCAATGACAGATATTCATTGGGACAGACTATTTAATCCGCAGTTGGCGGTGGATTCGTTACCGTTTGTGTTACAGGGAATCGGCTATACGATCTCCCTCAGCTTCCTCACCATGTTCATCGGACTGGTGCTGGGACTGGTGACCGCCATGGGCCGGATGTCGGCACGGATTTGGCTCCGTTGGCCGGCACGTGCTTATATTTCCATTATTCGCGGGACTCCTCTGTTGGTGCAATTATTTATTTTATACTTTGGATTGCCGGTAATCGGGATTGAGCTGACTGCGATTATGGCAGCCATCATCGGTCTTTCCCTCAATGTCGGGGGGTATTCGGCGGAGACGATTCGGGGAGCGATACTTTCGATTCCCCGGGGTCAGTGGGAAGCGGCCAAATCGATGAACATGACTTACTGGCAAACGATGCAACGCATCATCATTCCCCAGTCTGTACGGGTAGCCCTTCCTCCTCTGGCCAATACCTTTCTCAGTTTGGTGAAAGATACGGCCTTGCTCTCCGTCATCACCGTGCCGGAGATGCTGTATCAGGCCAAAATTGTCGGGGGGCGCAGTTTTGATCCCATGACCATGTATATTTTGGTGGCGGCCATCTACTGGGTGATCTGCACGCTTCTCAATGTTTTGCAGGACCACCTGGAAAAACGATATGGCCGGTTTGCGACGTAAAAGGGAGGAAGTTCCATGATCACCATTCGCAATTTATCCAAACGATTCGGGGAGTTGGAAGTGCTGAAAGGAATCGATCTGGAGGTGGAGAAGGGAGAAGTTCTCTGTATCATCGGACCCAGCGGATCGGGGAAGTCGACTCTGCTCCGTTGCATGAATCTGCTGGAAACCCCCACCTCTGGAGAAATGACGGTTGGAGATAAAACCGTCACCTTTGGTACAAAAAAGGTGACGGAACGGCAAATGCGTGCCGTTCGCGGAAAAACGGGGATGGTCTTTCAAAGCTTTAATCTCTTCCCTCACAAAACCGCGTTGGAGAACGTGATCGAAGGGCCTTTGGTGGTGAAGCAGGCGGATAAAGCCCGTGTGCGTGAACGGGGACGTCGGCTTCTTGCCAAGGTGGGACTGGCCGACAAGGAAAACGCGTATCCGTCCCAACTCTCCGGCGGCCAGCAGCAACGGGTCGCCATCGCCCGGGCCCTCGCTATGGAGCCGGAAGTGCTCCTCTTTGACGAGCCGACATCCGCCCTGGATCCGGAATTGATCGGTGAAGTGTTGGTTACCATGAAGGAGCTGGCGCGGGAAAAGCAGACGATGGTGATCGTCACCCACGAGATGGGCTTCGCCCGGGATGTGGCGGATCAGGTTATCTTCATGGACGGGGGCTCTATCGTCGATTCGGGAAATCCGGCCCGTATTTTTTCCAATCCGGACCATGAGCGAACCCGGAGGTTTCTGTCTAAATTGTTGGCGAAGACGCCCTAACTTCATCTGTTGTTGAATCGATTGCAAAACCCCCCTTGAAAACATCAAGGGGGATTTTTGATTCGGTTAGATTTTCTTCAGGTTCTTCAACGGCAACGGCGGGCAGATTTTGGCTGTCATCTTGGAAACGACATAGATCGTGATCAAACTGGCGACCATCGCCAGTGTGCGGAAGGGGAATAACACCACTCCGTCTTCCACCATCGGATAGGGGATGATTTGCGGAATGCCCAGAACCGGTTCCCCTCCGCCGAACCGCAAGACAAAGGCGACAATCAAACCGGCCGCGGAACCGTATTTGTTGGCTCCTTTGAAGAAGAGAGCCATGGTCAGCTGCGGGAACAGGATACAGTAGACGAAGTCGCTGCACAGAAACCACAACTCGTAGACGCTTTGTACATTGAGCGCAATTAGAGTGGCGGCCACCCCTACGATAATGATGGAGCGCTTGATGATCTTTTGCAGGTGCTCACTCGTTGCTTGTGGCTTGACCAGCGGACGGTATACATTCCAGGAAGCCAGGGAGGAGGCGGACAGGATGGAGGAATCGACGGAAGACATCACTGCCGCTGCCAGTGCTCCGAGACCCAGGATGGCCAACCAGTCCGGCGTCAGATATCGGATGACATAGGGGAGAATCATGGCCGGGTTTTCCGGTTCCCCGACCCCAATGGCCGCCCAATCGGTGTTAAAACCGATCGTTCCGATCATGACTGCGGGAACGGCGACCACCATGGCCCAAAAACCGGCGAGGATGGAGAGCCACATGGCGGATTTTTCGCTGTTGGCGGACAAGACCCGCTGGAAGTACACTTGCCACGGAATCCCACCGAAGATCAGGAGCAGGGCATAGTCCCACCAGTTCCAGTAGTACCATCCCCAATCAGGATCCCGCCACCCGTCCAAGGGCGGGAACAGGCTGGCATAGTTGCGTCCCACATCTTCCATGCCGGAAACATATTGGGACCAAGTAAATCCCAATCCGCCTGCATCTTGAATCGTGAAATAAAAGACCAAATATAAGCCGACCAGAATAATGCCAAATTGAAGCACGTCCGTATACGCCACCGACCAGAGGCCTCCCACGACGGTATAAGCGATGGCGATGGCGGCGGAAAAGAGGATGGAGGTGGTAAAATCCAATCCCAACAACGTGCCGAAGGTGGTTCCCAATGCAGTCAGAATGGCACCGCTCCAAAAAATCTCCGCAGCGAGGGCGGGAAGAAACAGAAAACCGGTCAGTTTACTCCCAAAGCGCGCCTCCAGCGGATCCAACATCGTGGTGAATTGGTACCGGCGCATCTTTCTGGCGAAAAAGATTCCGCCGATGATCAGGCTCAGCGCATAACCCCAAGGGGCTTGGGCCCAGACCAGCCCGTACGAATAAGTCGCTTCGGCGGTGCCGTTGATATACCCTCCGCCGACCCAAGTGGCCGCCATGGTGAACATGGAGATCCAGAGGGGCATATTCCTGCCGGCCAACATCATATCCCGTAAATTGTCGCTCTTTCGCCCTGCACTCACCGCTCCGATGTAATACATCAATAAGTAAAAAATCAGCATGGTGATCAAGGCGCCCCAGTGGATGTCCCTGCCTGTCCAATAGGCATATCCGGCCATCAATCCCATGGCCGCTACGAGGGCGATCATTCCTAACTTGCCTGGAGTAAAAAAGCCGTTGTTGTTATTCAAATCAGATGACATGTTGGATATCAGCTCCTAACCTTTAATCGGATGCATCGGGTATGGGGACGTGTTTAAAGATTTCTTCCGTTTCAAAAGCTTCAACCAGATGGCCCAGCCATTGGTAATAGCGTTTGGCGTTATCCAGTTTGTCCAAATCTCTCAACACCTGTGCCCGGTCTTCATCGGATAGGAGGGGGTCGTCCAATAACGCGCGCAACTTTTGTTCGCTTTTGCGCAAGCTGACCTGATTCAGTTCAATCTCTTTTTCCCATTGCTGTGCAAAAAAGTCGACAAAGGAACGAAATTGATCATGTTCGGCTTCATACAGATCCTTGCGGACGCCTTTCTGCCACTTCTTGTGTACCAGTTTTAAACGGGAGAGCGCGCGCACCCCGGTACTCATGCTGGTTTTACTCATACCGGTCTGGTGACGCATTTCATCCAGAGTCATCGGTTCATCGTGGAAAAACATAATGCCAAATAAACGTCCCATCGAAGGACTCAGGCCATACATTTCCATCGTTTCCACGAGGGATTCGATATAATCCCGCCGGGCTTCTTCGATTTTCATCATTTGGGATCCCATCGTAAACACTCCTCTATAGAGGGCTTTGGCCTGCTAGCCCCTAGCATACCCGTATCTGTCCCATATGAATCGTATATACAGAATGAATGGAACAGATGTCACTCATACTATCAAAGCAACGGCTGATGTCAAAAGCTCTTGTCACGGCTGAGACACGATTAGAGAGGTAAGACGGGTTGCATCGTCATGTATAGAGTGATATCCTTACAAATGTAACGGTTTGTACAGAAAAAACTGTACAAACTAAACCGGAAGGGGAGTGAAGGCGCCTTGATTCGGAAAAAGATGTACATTGACGGAGAGTGGGTGGAGGCCCGTTCGGGAAACACCCGGAAGGTGATCAACCCATACAACCGAGAAGAGATTGCTATCGTCCCCGAAGGGGATCGTGAAGACGCCGTCCGTGCGATCAAGGCGGCACGGCGGGCTTTTGATCAAGGGCCATGGCCTCAGACTCCCGCATCGGAACGGGGGAAAAAGCTGTGGGAAGTGGCTGCGTTGATCGACCGCGACCAGGAAGAGCTGGCACGCCTGGAAACATTGGATACCGGTAAAACCCTGGTGGAGAGCCGGGCGGATATGGAAGATATTGCGGCGGTGTTCCGCTATTATGCCGGTCTGGCCGATAAAGACGGCGGGGAAGAGATCGATCCTCCGATGCCGGATGCCGTCAGCCGGGTGGTTCGGGAGCCGGTAGGGGTTTGTGGAATGATCACTCCGTGGAACTACCCCTTGCTCCAAGCCTCGTGGAAATTGGCTCCCGCGTTGGCGGCAGGCTGCACCATGGTGTTGAAGCCGAGTGAGATTACCCCGCTCACCACATTGAAAGTGGCGGAGCTGATGGAAGAAGTCGGGTTCCCCCAAGGGGTTGTCAACATTGTAACGGGTCCCGGGGCCTCCGTGGGGGCTGAACTGTCGGAATCGGATCAAGTGGATCTCGTCTCTTTCACCGGAGGCATTGAAACCGGTCGGAACATTATGAAGGCCGCATCGGGCAACATGAAAAAGATTGCATTGGAATTGGGCGGTAAAAACCCAAACATCGTGTTTGCCGACAGTGATTTTGAGACCACGGTCGATTATGCCCTCAATGCGGTTTATTTCCATGCGGGACAAGTCTGTTCAGCTGGGGCCCGCTTGCTGGTGGAAGAGAAGATTCATGACCGTTTTGTGGAAGAACTGATAAGCCGGGTTAAACGGATTCGATTGGGAAGCGGTCTGGATGAGTCTACTCAGATGGGCCCCCTCACTTCAGAAGAACACCGTGCTAAAGTGGAGGGGTATATCGAGATCGGAAAAGAAGAAGGGGCAAAATTGTTGATCGGCGGCAAGCGACCGGAAGGGAAGGAATTTGAACAGGGCTTCTTCCTGGAACCGACCGTATTTGACGGTTGTCGATCCGATATGCGCATCGTTCAGGAAGAAACCTTCGGTCCGATCCTGACGGTGGAAACGTTCCGGACGGAAGAGGAAGCGATCCGTCTGGCCAACGATTCCATCTACGGGCTGGCGGGTGCCGTTTGGACCCGGGATATCAACCAGGCTCAGCGGGTGGCCCGTAAGTTGCGCATGGGGACGGTTTGGATTAATGATTTTCATCCATACTTCCCGCAAGCGCCCTGGGGCGGATACAAACAATCCGGAATCGGACGGGAGCTGGGCAAGACCGGACTGGAAGAGTACACCGAACAGAAGCACATCTTCCAAAACCTGAACCCGCAGCCCATGGGCTGGTTTAAATAAGCCGAACATGAAAAAAGGGAGGGTGGTGGGATGACTGCGATCCTTTGCACTCATAGAGCACAAGTCTCGCTTGGGTCACTTTGTTCCCTGGTCTCGCTATGCGCTTTTTGCAAGAGATCGAAGACAGCCCGCCAGCCCGACTAACCCACGTTCTCATACAACTATAGTACTGGTGTATATTTCTTGAAAAGGAGGATGGTTGTATCATGATGCGTATGGAACAGATGTTGGACCGTAAGGAATTTGTCATGCCCACCAAGGTGGTCTCCGGAATTGGTGTTTCGGAAAACACAGGGGAAGAAGTGAAAGCCCTGGGTGTCAGCAAAGCAATGATCGTAACCGATAAGGGACTTTATCAAGCCGGGATTGTCGACCCCATCGCAAACAGCCTGAAGGAAGCGGGGATCGATGTCACCGTTTTTCATGATATTCAGGGGGAGCCGGATACCGAACTGGTGGCTAAAGGAAGTGCTACCTTCAAGGAGCAGGAGTGTAATGGACTCGTTGCTGTCGGGGGCGGCAGTTCCATGGACACCGCCAAAGCGATCGGTGTGGAAGTGGTCCATGGTGAACCGGTTTTAAATTATGAGGCGTCCGATGCCGGTAAACCTCTGGAAAAACGGATTCCGCCTTTGACGACCATCCCGACCACTGCCGGTACGGGGAGTGAAGTGACCCAGTGGGCGGTCATTAAAGATCCGGTGCGCGAGATTAAATTTAATACCGGAGGGCCGCTGATTCCGGCTCATTTGGCGATCATCGATCCGAAGCTTCACCTGTCCATGCCTCCCCATATCACCGCTGCTACGGGAGTAGACGCGCTATCCCACGCCATTGAGTGCTACACCATGCACCAATCGCAACCCTTGACGGATGCCGTCGCATTGTTGGCGATTGAGTATGTGGGAAAATACCTGCGTCGCGCTTATGCCAACGGCAACGACATCGAGGCCCGTTACGGGATGGCGCAGGCGGCAATGCTGGCCGGCTTGTCTTACGGCAGTGACTCTGCCGGTGCCGCCCATGCCATGGCCCAGACCTTGGGCGGAATGGTTCCGGTGATGCACGGACAGTGCGTATCCGCCATGCTGCCTGCCGTGATGGAGTACAATTGGATGGGATGTCCGGACAAATTTGCCCGGATCGCCCAAGCCCTGGGAGTGGATACCGCCGGCTTGACCGTGGAAGATGCGGCCAAAATGGCTGTCATCGAAGTGGAACAGTTGGTGTCCGACGTGGAAATCCCTACGCTGCTGGAACAAGGCGTAGATCCGAACGATATCGATCGTTACGCTCAAGCCGCTTACGATGACCCGCAAACCGTTGGTAATCCGCGCGTGATCCACCTGGAAGGGTATAAGTGGATTTACCGGCGGTGCCTGGGCCTGGAAGAATCCACGATCGACTGAGTGCCGCCTTATATAAAAAACCAGCCACCTGTAAACGGTGCGCTGGTTTTTTGTCTAACAACAACGACTTAACGGGCGGCAGTACCAGCCTTGATCGCATGACGATCGAAAAAGTCGAGTACCCGCCGATATACTTCAATTTCATTGGCTTTTTTGGAGAAGCCGTGTCCCTCGTCTTCCAGTACCAGATACTCCACTTCCACTCCTCGCTTCCGGAGGGCTTCCACCACTTGGTCCGACTCCGCCTGAACCACCCGAGGGTCGTTGGCTCCCTGGATGACAAGCATGGGTTTCGTCATCCCGTCCAAATAAGTGATGGGTGAATCCTCGATAAATTTTTCTCTGTCTTTCTCTGGATCACCCACCCATTGCTTCATGGCGGGCTTCCAATGATCGGGAACGGTTTCGACAAAGCTGAACAGGTTGGACACCCCAAAGATATCCACCACGGCTTTGAAGGCTTCCCCATGGCGGCCGTGCAGCAAGAGAGCCATATAGCCCCCGTAACTGCCTCCCATCAACAGGATCTTGTCCTTATCCGCCCATCCCTGAGCGATGGCGTAGTCCAGCGCATGGACATTGTCCAGTCTCGGCCCGTGTCCCCAGTCTCCCTCTACTTTTTTCATAAAGGAAAGGCCGTAACCGGAGGAGCCTCGGAAATTGGGAGCGAGAATGCTGTAACCCCGGTTGAGAAGGAACTGAAACAGCGCCCGAAACATTTTGCGCTCCGCTGCTTGGGGACCTCCATGGGGCCACAGAATGAGGTGGCCGTTGTTGGTCTCCGGATTGGCGCGGAAGTACAACCCTTCGATTTCCAGGCCGTCATGGGAGGGGTAAGTGAATACTTCCGGTTCAATCAGCTCCTCCCGGGGAACACCGGGAACTTTAAAATCGGTGAGAGGAGTCCACTCTTTGGCATCTTTCTTTAACCGAAACAGGTTAAAGGGAAGAGTGGCGCTGCGGCCGAGAAGATAAATATTGCCACTTTCACTGACCGTTAACTGTTCAATCACATCGACGGGTGATTCCAACCGATTTAGATTCCCCTGGGTGATTGCGTAGCGATACAGTCGGTCTTCCACTCCAGAAGAGCCCACCAAGTACAGACAGTTCTGCTTCTTGTCCAGCTTCAGGGTAGTAAAGCTCTCTTTCTCCAGGGAAAGAAGCTTGGTAAATGTTCGCGTTTCTAAGTTGAAATGAGCCAAGTAGGAAAAATCGGCATCGTAGTCGGTTAGGAGATACACTTCGGTTTCCGATATGAACAAAGCGTCGGAGACCGTATGTTGTGCTTCACTCAGAGGGGTTAACAAAATTTTTTCCCCTTCTTTATAGACAAAGGCGAGAGTATGGGTGTTGGCAAAGTGAGTTCCAAAGAGCCAGGCTGTTTCATCAGGGCTGACATCGATCAGGGTGGTTGCTCCCTTCTCCCCCTTCAACAGCAGGTTTTCTTCCCCCGTTTTAAGATCGTAGCAATAGGTGTTCAAATATGTAGGGTTTCCCTTGGTGGAGGTATAGTAGAGGCGGGCTCCGTCCTGGGAGAGTCCGCCAAAAAAGTGCCGTTCTCCTTTTTGGACACGGAGGGGCTTTGACTCGCCTCCCTGAGGAGGCAGTGCATACAGCTGAGTAAATTCATCCCCGTCGTGATCGAAGCTGGCGATAATGAACCGTCCTTGCTTGTCAAAGTGGATACCGTGGCTGCTCTGGCTGTGGAATGTGAGGGGGTAGGGGAACGTGCGGGGCAAATCCATTCCCCACAAATCGAAGGTACCGCCTAGGTTGGTACTAAAAATCAATTGTTTCTCATCAGGGCTGACGGCAAAGTTCTGGATGATCAGTGTTCGAAAGAATTGTTCCACATCTGGCTTGGAAAATGAAATCATGGCTTCCTCCTCGTCTCGCTGGCTTTTTGCTGCTACTAATCTTTGATATGGAGGAGACGTTTCCCTGCAATGTTCCGCTGGTCCTTCTCTATTTCTTCTATTTGGGTGCTTCTCTCCGCCAGGGTCTATCACCGTATTGACTGCGCTTTCATAGTCTAGTAGCAGAGGTGATTACACCATGACGAAAGTGGTGATTGACCCCGGACATGGGGGAAGCGATCCCGGTGCCGTTAGTGGAGGATATCAGGAGAAGGCTTTTACGTTGGATATTGGGTTGAAGGTGAGGGATGCGCTTACTAGTCAGTATATCGTCGATGTACTGATGACCCGTACGACAGATCGGACGGTTTCCTTGGCGGAGCGGGCCAATCTGGCTAACAACAACAATGCCGACTATTTCTGTTCGGTTCATATCAATGCCGGTGGTGGAACCGGTTGGGAGAGTTATATTTACAATGGACCCGTCTCCAACTTCACCATCCAGGCGCAAAATACGATTCATGACACGGTCATGAAATTGATCGGTTCCCGGTATCAAGTGCGGGATCGGGGGAAAAAGCGGGCCAATTTTTATGTGTTGCGGGAGACTCGGATGCCTGCTGTTT
Source organism: Desmospora profundinema (assembly GCF_031454155.1). Lineage (GTDB taxonomy): Bacteria > Bacillota > Bacilli > Thermoactinomycetales > DSM-45169 > Desmospora > Desmospora profundinema. The sequence goes on along the minus strand of NZ_JAVDQG010000001.1, from coordinate 706,192 downwards.
TGTTGGAGAACCTGTTTATCGACACCACTGCCGATCGAAACTTGTTGCGCAATGCCAACTTTATTCGCGACCTGTCCCAAGCGACAGCAGACGGCATCGCCCAGGCGCTGTCATTACCGCGCCGTTCCACCGCCTTGTACCGCGTCATCGCCGGCTCATTCCAGAATCGGAGCAATGCGGAGGAGCGAAAAGGGTTTTTAGATAGAAATGGAATAGAGGCAGTGGTTGTCACTACTGTGATCGATGGCGCCACATGGTACCGGGTGCAAGCCGGCGCATTCACCCAACGGGCTAACGCAGAGGCCCGTCTGTCGGAAGTCCGGGCGTTGGGAATCCAAGATGCCTATATCCTGGTGGATTGACAGCAAAGAGATCCACCAGCAATTCTGGCTGCAAAAAATGAATGGGAAGGGTGTGTCCTGTCCTCTCCCATTCACTTTTTATCGATGTGAATCACTTCGGTAGCTGTGATTCTTTGTCCGTTGACACTCACCTCGACTTGGTCTGGGGCACCCAGCAGGATCCAGAGATCGGTGGAAACCCGTTGTGGGTGAGGGAATTGGAAAATATCCCCTTTTTCTAACGTAATTTCCTTTAAATAGCCGCCATCTTCGTTTTCACGGATTTGGACCCAACAGGTGTCAGCTGCGTAGATTTCCAGGATCAGATCTTGATTGTTGACGAGTTCAAACTGGCTTTTTTTATCATCACGGTCAATCAGGATCATCCCCTTCGGGATTGATGCATCCACCGGGTCGGTGAGAGGAGCGTTGTTGCCAGCGGGTGGTGATCCAGACTCTTTGGATGGGGGATTCGATTCGATTCCGGGAAGTATCTGCACGGCCCAGATCCCGATGGGAATCAAAAGAAGGAATACAACGGTCGCCACCCAAATGGGCCAGCGAACCGTTTTATGGCTGCGCAGGGAGGTGCGCCGGTTCCTGCGGACAGCTATTTCCTCATGTCTGTCGTCTTGGGAAAAGGATGGATCCGGAACGGGTCCCTCTCTCAGTTCCAGGGACTCATACCAAGGCGTAACCGGAAGTGGACCCGTAGCCCGCGGAGGAGGTGGAAAAGGAGGGACCTTCTGAGTGGGTGGCGTCTTCTCCCAGGCCAAAGGAGTCTTTGTGGAAGAGGAGTTTTCCTTACTGTGAAAAGGAATAGGAGTATTTGTCTCCTCTGGATCGGTGAAGTGGTGGCTTCCGGAAGCATGGGAGGGGATGTTCATCCTACCGGATGTCCGTAGTTGTTGCAGGAGTTTCGTAGGTTCCAGGCCTACTTGAACGGCATAGCTTCGTATATGGGAGCGCACAGTGAAGGAGCCGGGCAGACGGTCGAAGCGGCCTTCCTCCAGTGCGATCAATTCATTGATGGGAATGCGGGTCAAGCCTTGCATGTCTTCAAGGGAAAAGCCTGCGCTTTCCCGGGCAGCCCGCAGTTGGTGTCCAATCTCAAGCATGTCAATCCCCCCGAATTAACATCATCGGCTCTGTTGCAGGTGGTTTACGAAAAGGCCGATTCAATCATGTTCACGATACCATGGGAGTGGAGGGGTGAGTAGTCGCTAAATGAAAACTTAACAAGGGCTTAAAACAAGCTTCATCAAACCAGGGCTATTTTTTACCGCATGGCTCTTTCACTCGTGGGAAAGATAGGGAAGAAAGGAGGCTGTTTGGATGGACGACAATCACCATAAAGAAAATGAAAGCCGTGAACAACGAGCCAAACAGGCAGATTCTGCCGAAAAGAGGGAAGAGTTGAAGGCGTCCGGCTACGGAAACAAAAAGTTGGAAGGGCCCAACAGACCGAGCACGTAAGCCTCACGCTGCCCGCTATTTTAGCAGATGGTGCTTGAAAAGCCCTGTCGCCTTTTTGGCGCAGGGCTTTGTCACGAAGGTTAGAGGTTTCGTCCTCTTTATTGTTAAGGAATCATCTTTTTTCATTTTGTTTCCTCTCATCGTTTCTGCGGATCCAGATGAAACAAGCCGGCACCTACGACTTCCACTTCTACACGGGGATGATACTGCCAGACGGTCTCCCGTAGTCGCTGTTTCTTCTCCCGGTGGAGTTCATCGCTCATTTTCCACTCTTCGGGGTAATAAGCATGAATTTGCTTCAGCTCTTGATTCAATCGCTCCTTGGCCTCCCGGAACCAAGCGGCATCCTGGCGTTCAATCCATCCCTGCAGGTAATACTCCAACTCCCCTGCCGCTTCCGGGAGGGTGAGACGATGGGGAAGGATGTGTCGTTGGGCCGGCAGCTTTTGGTTCCATTTTTTCTGTAAACAGTCTTGATGAAATCCCTCCCGGATTTCGCCTGTCCGAAGGTCGATGCCCAAATCCCGGATCTCGTCCCGTTTACGGTCGCAGATGAAGGAGACGAGAAAGTGGACCCCCAGCCAAGGTTCGTATGGACGGGACTGCCCCCAAAGCCGGGCGGATGTTCCGGACTCTTCATACAGGCGGACGAAACGTCCTTTCTCCCGGGCGGAGCGGAGAATAGCGGAGAAACGGGGGGAACCGAAAGAGAGAAGCTCCGATTGCATCCCTTCGGGGGCCTGATCGGCATGGAAGGTGAATGAGAGGGTACTGGCCTGAGGCTCCAACCCCATCTTTTCTACATACATCCAATAGAACGGGCGGTGGACTAAGTCTTTGTCCACCTCCTCGGAGAGGCGGGTTTGCAAATAGTGTTCTCCTCTCTCCACGAGTGTACATCCGTAGATCTCCAGATAACGCTCGGTGAATGCTTTCACCTCATTCGGTTCCATCCAACAACTCCTCCCACTGCTTGCGAGTTTGAGCGGATTGGGTCCGTGCCTGGTGAAACTCATCTCCCAATTGGTCGAGGCGGGAACGGATCTCCTGATCGCTTTTCGCTTCCATCAAGATCCGCATCAGGTTTTGCTCCATTCCCTCCTTGTTGTTGAATCGCTCCAGGATGTCTTCCATCTCACCGATCACGGTCCGGAACAGATCAATTTTTTCATGAAGAAGCCACAGGATATGTTCCTCAATAGTATTCTCTGTTGCGAAGTTATAGATGGTGACATCTTGTTCCTGTCCCAATCGGTGGACCCTTCCAATGCGCTGTTCCACCCGCATCGGATTCCATGGGAGATCATAGTTGATGATATGGTGACAAAACTGCAGATTGATCCCTTCCCCGCCCGCTTCGGTGGCCACCATCACTTGAGCCCGGGTGCGGAAAAGCTCCATCATCCAGTCTTTTTTATTACGCCCAAAGCCGCCCCGGTATGCGACGGCGATGATCCCTTGAGAGCGGAGCGCGCGCAGCAGCATATCCTGGGTGGCGCGGTACTCGGTGAAGACGATCACTTTGCCCTGGATGGATTGGACGAGCTCAATCGTCTTGTCTATTTTCGTTTGTTGCTTCACCGCCCGTAACAGATTGATCAAAACCTCCACTTCCGGGGAAAGCTGTTCCTTAGTTGCTTCTCCTTTGTGCAGCAACTTGAATAAAGTGTGAAAGGCGGCATCCCGGCTGCTGCACACTTCCCGTTGCAGGGTGATCAGGGAAAGGGGGTTTTTCGCGATGTTGCCGCCGCCTTCCCGCCAGCGCTGACGAACAAACGAGGTGACCCCTTCGTATAACGACCGCTCCTCTGGAGACAGCACGATGGGAACGGTCTTCACTTGGCGGTTGGTAAACTGAATACGGCCGTCGCTCCGTTTGTTGCGAATCATCACCCTCCGGACTTCTTCCCGCAATTGTTCCTCATTTTTCGCCTTCCGTTTACCGGCAACATAGTGGGAGCTGAAGCTGTTTTGCTGTCCCAGATGTCCCGGTTTGAGCAGGGTGACCAGGTTGTAGAGTTCGGGCAGATCGTTTTGAACCGGTGTCGCCGTCAATAACAGACTGTATTTCTTCTGGATCTGGTTTACAAACTGCCAATTTTTCGTGCGGCGGTTTTTCAATTTATGAGCTTCGTCGACGATCAAAAGGTCGTAATGGCGGGAGAGCACCTTCTCCCGATGGGGATCACGTTTGGCTGTGTCGATGGAAGCGACTAAAATATCATGGCGATCCCACATCCACGCTTTTTTTTGCGCAGCAGCAGGGATCTGGAATTTTTGGTTCAATTCCCGTGTCCATTGCAGCACCAGCGAAGAGGGGACCAGGATCAGAGCATTGGATACCAATCCGCGAACCATATATTCCTTCAGAATCAGACCGGCTTCAATCGTTTTTCCCAACCCGACTTCATCGGCCAAAATGGCTCGCCCCCGCATGTCACCCAGCACTCGCCGGGCTGTCTCCACCTGGTGGGGCATGGGGGTAAATCCCTGCAAATGGGGCAGGCAACGCAATGTGTCGAAGTCGGGGATCCGCTGTGCCTCCGCCGCCTCCACAGCCAATCGGTACCGTTCCCACGTGCTCCAACCACTGTCTACTTCCGCCTGTTTCATGAACCTTCCCAACCACCGGCGGTCCATTCGAATCGGAACCCATTCCATCGCGATCCCCCTTTTTCTCTGTTAATCCGTCTTAGTATGGAAAGGATAAAACAAGATTATGTGTTCTTGTTTCTCCCGTATGGAAGCTCCTTTTATCGTAAGGATCGAAATAAGGCGCCATTTGTGGCACAATGGAATTGAATTTCTCTGGTTCCGGCGGTTGATGGCGGGAGGAGAGACCACATGCTGTCGATGTGGCGCCGAAGGAGCAAGCTTTGAGGAGTCATTGATTCCGCACGGTGAGAACGGATGGCTCGTGTATCCGTGACGGATCAGTCTTCAAAGTGAATCTCTCAGGCAAAAGGAGGCCCGCCGGACGCTCCTCTGGAAAGCGCCGTCTAGGCCACCCAAGGGGCAAAGCCCGGATTCCTTCCAGGATGATAATTGGAGGGGTTTCACCCTGAGAAGTGGGTGAGTACCGGGTCGAACTCTCAGGTAAACCGGACAGGGGTTACATGGATCGGGGGAGTACAATCCCTTTTTAGGGATAGAAGCCTAGGACGTGTCTGGTCAATCGAACGTACATGAACCCGGTGTTGTTCTTTGATAGCCCTTGCGCTTTTGGCAAGAGCTCGAAGACAATCACACCGGACCGGGCAGATTGTAACGGGTTGTGCAGACCGCGCTCACGGCTCAATTATCAAAATGGAGGTGCACACATGGCCGAACTGAAACGTACCACCCTGTATCCCGCATACCGGGATGAGGCCAAACTGGTTCCCTTCGGCGGCTGGGAATTGCCGGTCCAGTTCAGCGGGATCAAAGCGGAACACGAGGCGGTTCGCACTCGGGCGGGGCTGTTTGATGTTTCCCACATGGGAGAGGTGGAGATCCTGGGGAGCGATGCGTTGGACTTGGTGCAAAAGCTGACCACCAACGATGTCTCCAAGCTGTCGCCGGGCAAGGTGCAGTATACTGCAATGTGCTATCCCGATGGCGGTACTGTGGATGATTTGTTGGTCTATCACAGACAAGACGGCTCCTACCTGTTGGTGGTCAACGCCGCCAACACGGACAAGGATGTGGAGTGGATCGAGAAACATGCCACAGGGGATGTCACCGTCCGCAATATCTCTGATCAGGTGGCTCAACTCGCCCTGCAGGGTCCCTTGGCGGAAGAAGTGCTGCAAGCGTGTACGGACACCGACTTGTCTGTCATCCGCCCCTTCCGCTTTGAGGAAGAAGTAGAAGTGGGGGGGACGAAAGCCCTGATCTCCCGCACCGGTTATACAGGGGAGGACGGGTTTGAGATGTATCTGAACGCCGATGATGCTCCTACGCTTTGGAAACGAATTTTGGAAGCGGGGCGGGAAAAAGATGTCCTCCCCTGTGGGCTGGGAGCCCGGGACACCTTGCGGTTTGAAGCGAGACTGGCTTTGTACGGGAACGAACTGTCCGCCAGTATCACCCCGATCGAGGCCGGCATCGGCTTTGCAGTCAAGCCGGACAAAGGGGATTTTATCGGTCAGGAAGTGTTGGCAAAGCAAAAAGCGGAAGACCCTCCCCGCAAACTGGTGGGGTTGGAGATGATTGAACGCGGGATTCCTCGCTCCCATTATCCGGTGTTTATGGGGGAAAAGGAGATCGGGGAAGTGACTTCCGGAACCCAATCGCCCACCTTAAAGAAAAACGTCGGCTTGGCTTTGGTGCGTGCGGAGCATGCGGAGCTGGGAACCGAAGTGGATGTGGAGATCCGGGGCAAACGTGTAGCTGCCAAGATCGTGAAAACCCCTTTTTACCAGCGACCCCGAGCGTAAACGCCGATGACCGGAGGAGGAGTCTGAATGAACTTTCGTTATTTGCCCATGACGGAGGAGGACCGCCGCGAGATGATGGCGGTGCTGGGGCTGGATTCCGTCAATCAATTGTTTGATGATATTCCCGGGGAAGTCCGCTTTCGCGGCCGGTTGTCCATACCGGAAGCGATGGATGAACCGTCTTTGACGCGTCATTTATCCGGGTTGGCCAACCAAAACACCCCGCTCAACCAAGCGGTCTCTTTTTTGGGTGCCGGTGCCTATGAACACTACATTCCCAGCGTGGTCAACCACGTGATTTCCCGCTCTGAGTTTTACACGGCCTATACTCCCTACCAACCGGAGATCAGCCAAGGGGAATTGCAGGCCATTTTTGAGTTTCAAACCATGATCAGCGAGCTGACGGGGATGGCGGTGGCCAACTCCTCCATGTACGACGGCCCCACAGCTCTGGCGGAAGCGGCCGGAGTGGCCTCCGCTGTTACCCGCAGAAAGGAGATCCTCATCTCCCGCACGGTCCATCCGGAATCGCGGGCGATCTTGGCGGCGCAAGCTAAGGGTCTGGGGTTGACGGTTCGTGAGATTCCCGAAAAGGACGGGGTGACTGATTGGGATGCTTTGGCTGCCGCCATCAGCGGAGATACGGCCGGAGTGGCCGTCCAATCCCCCAATTTCTTCGGCAATTTGGAGGATCTGGAGCGGGCGGGGAGTCTGGCTCACCAACAGAAAGCCCTCTTTATCGTCAGTGCCAACCCGATCTCCCTGGGCCTTTTACAGCCGCCGGGTGAATACGGGGCGGACATCGTGGTGGGGGATGCCCAGCCGATGGGAATTCCGGTCCAGTTTGGCGGTCCCCACTGCGGTTTTTTTGCGGTCACCCGGAAGCTGATGCGCAAAGTGCCGGGGCGGATCGTCGGCCAGACGGTGGATGAAGAGGGCAAACGCGGTTTCGTTCTTACCTTGCAGGCACGGGAACAGCACATCCGGCGGGAAAAGGCGACATCCAATATCTGTTCGAACCAGGCCTTAAATGCGCTGGCCGCCGCCGTCTGGATGACGGCACTGGGTAAACAGGGGGTCCAGGAACTGGCCCGCCTCAACTTGGATAAAGCGGGATATGCCCGGAAGCGATTGTCTCAAGTGCCGGGTGTAGAACCTCTGTTTAACCAACCCTTTTTCAATGAGTTCGCCGTAAAGCTGGCGAAACCGGTGGGGATGGTGAATCAAGCCCTCTTACAGCAGGGGATCATTGGCGGATACGATCTGGGCCGCGACTATCCCGAGTATGAGGGTGCCATGCTGTTAGCGGTGACCGAATTGCGGACCCGGGAAGAGATCGACGGATTGGCCCGTGTACTGGAGGGATTGGTATGAGCGAAGACAAAGCGTTGATCTTCGAGATGAGCAAACCGGGACGGGTGGCTTACAGTCTTCCGGCAACCGATGTGCCGTCCGAGGATGTATCCGAACGAATTCCGGCTGGGATGGTGCGGGAGAAGCCGGCGGAGCTTCCGGAAGTCTCCGAGCTGGATTTGATTCGCCACTATACCGAACTTTCCCGCCGCAACCACGGGATCGACAACGGCTTTTATCCGCTGGGTTCCTGCACCATGAAATATAACCCCAAAATCAATGAAGATGTGGCCCGCTATCCCGGTTTCGCCCAGATCCATCCCTACCAGCCGGTGGAGACGGTGCAGGGGGCACTCCAATTGATGTATGAATTGCAGCAGGATTTGGCCGAAATCACAGGGATGGATCGTGTGACTCTCCAGCCCGCCGCAGGAGCACAAGGGGAATGGACGGGCTTGATGATGATCAAGGCTTATCATCACAGCCGGGGGGATCACCAGCGGACCAAAGTAATCGTTCCGGACTCCGCTCACGGAACCAACCCCGCTAGTGCCACGGTGGCCGGTTTTGAGTCGGTGACGGTCCAATCCAATGATCAGGGTCTGGTCAGTGTGGAGGATCTGAAAGAGGTAGTAGGCGAGGACACGGCCGCCCTGATGCTGACCAATCCCAACACGTTGGGGCTGTTTGAGAAAGAGATCAAGGAAATCGCCGACATCGTTCACCAGGCCGGCGGCCTCCTCTACTATGACGGGGCGAACGCCAACGCCATCCTGGGTCACTCTCGCCCGGGGGACATGGGTTTTGACGTGGTCCACCTCAATCTGCACAAAACCTTTACCACCCCTCACGGAGGCGGCGGACCCGGTTCCGGTCCTGTCGGGGTGAAGGAGATTCTGGCGCCGTTCCTGCCGGCTCCCCTGGTGATGAAAACGGATGAGGGTTATCACTTTGACTTTGACATTCCGCAATCCATCGGGCGGGTGAAAGCCTTTAACGGCAACTTCGGCATGCTGGTCCGTGCCTACACCTACATCCGCACCATGGGTCCCGACGGACTCCGCCGCGTTTCCGAGGATGCGGTTTTAAACGCAAACTACCTGATGAAGCGGTTGGAGGACCATTTTGACGTACCTTTCCCCAATCGTTGTAAACACGAATTCGTGTTATCCGGCAACCGTCAGAAAAAGATGGGGGTCCGCACCCTGGACATGGCCAAGCGGCTCCTGGACTTTAACATCCACCCGCCGACCGTTTACTTTCCGTTGATCGTGGAAGAATGCATGATGATCGAGCCGACGGAAACGGAAAGCAAAGAAACACTGGACCACTTTGTGGATGTGATGATCCAGATCGCCAAAGAAGCGGAAGAAAACCCGGAAGTGATCCAGGAAGCCCCTCACCACACCGTGGTGAAGCGCCTGGACGAAGTGACCGCCGCCCGCAAACCCGTGGTGCGGTGGGAGAAGGAAGCGGAATAAGCACCTGTTTGATGAAACCCCCGCCAATGGCGGGGGTTATTGTGGTATGAGGACTCTTCTGTTATGACCAGTGTAGTGATTCAGTTAAGAGCGGTTGATAGGAGGAAGAATGGATGGGGATCTACAATAAATTGATTCGTGACCGAATCCCTAAAATCATCTTCGCTTCCGGGAAGCAAGCGGTCATTCGGGTGATGGATGATAAAGAATATCGGAAGGAAATAAGAAAAAAGCTTTATGAAGAGTTAGAGGAATATTTAAGAGCGGAAGATGACGACGCAGCATTGGAAGAATTGGCTGATATGCTTGAGTTAATCCATGTCCTTACCGAGATCCACGGTTCCACACCTGGTGAGCTGGAGATGATTCGTGCAGGCAAGGCGGAAAAACGTGGTGGGTTTAAGGAAAAGCTGTTCCTGGAAAGAGTGATGGACGAATAAGAGTTGGTTTATGTTTTATGAAAGCTGTTCACCTGGGAGAAAAGCGGGTCAGTTGATATCCTGTTTATGCGGATGTGCATACTCTTTAGACATCCGCCGGCATAATAAACCGAGGTGATCAGCGTGATTCATTTTGATGAAAACACAGGGGAATATTATGCCACCTGCGACACTTGTGAGCGGGTGATTGAAACCAAAACCAGCCGCGAAGAAATGTTGAAAGCCCTCTCCGAGCGGATGCAACCCCTGGGTCGTATGGAACTGATGGGGCTGGATCTGGATAAACTGTATTGCAACGATTGCATGGCCATGGACAGTTACTTCAAGTGAAAATGTTTTGTGATCTCTCTACCATAGCCTGTAGCCGTTAGCGAGTGGCACCCTCGTGAACGGCTTTTCATTATGCGGGGAGGCTTTCCATCATCCAAACAAATAGAAAAACAAGAATAGAATCGAAAATGTGCTTGATAGGATGGCGATAGTCAGGGTTTCTTTTTTTGCTTCTTCGTCCTCTTCCGTAAGGTGATGAAGCCAAAAGACACTGGGGATAAAATGGCTCCTATTTCGGACAAATAGGTGACCTATTCCGGTTTATCAGCCGTATTAAAGCGAAATTACAACCAGACTAGGAGCACAAACCCGTAGAAAACAAAAGAATATGGTTTTTGTGGTTTCATCATGTGGTATCTCCCGTTGGATCCTGAAAATGAAAAACCCCCGGAGGGTCCGGGGGAGACGGGGATCAGCCCGTCATAATTTGACGGCGCCGGAAGAAGAGGAGGGCCAGGCCGACCAGCACCATCGCTCCGCCCACCGCCATGGAAGTCGGTCCGTCGATGGAGGTTTTCGGCATTTTGCCGCCTTTCATTTTGTTCTCGATGTTCTTTACTTCTTCCGGGGTTTGAGGCTGCTTAGGCTGTTTTTCCGGTATTTCAACAGTGTTGTCTTCCTCATCCACCAACTCGAAGAAGGAGATACCCGCTCCAACCTGGCAGTTCTTTCCGTCCACGCTTCCCGTGAAGAAGACGATTACCGCATAGTCCCCTTCTTTGTTGAGCTTATCCAACGGGATGGTGAAGGTTTGGGAGACGCCTTTACCGGACTTGCTCTTCTCGATCAGAGGCTCGTCCGCTTCCAGCAAACCGGCCATCAATTCCCATTCGCCTTCGGCTTCTTTCGCTCCATCCAGGGTGGCGGTGATCACCAATTGATCGCCTTTCACCTTTTCATCCAGGGTCACTTCATGGATGTCATCTTCGGTAATCTTGTCCCAGTCCAGTTCTGTGCAAACTCCCGGAGGAGTATCTTCCCCAGGCTCTTCCCCGTTTCCAGGCTCTTCACCGGGTTTTTCCCCAGGCTCTTCACTGTCACTGGAGCAGTTTTCGATCTTTACGGCTTCGCTCCACAGCTCACCTTTTCCGGGGTGAGTCGATTCTTGGTAAGCTTTGAACATGTAGTTCCCGTTTTTCTCCGGTGTGAAGGTAAGTGTGACATCGGCTCCGGCAGTCAGCGGTTCCACTTCTCCCTCATGGACCACTTCGCCATTCTTCGGATTGCCGCTTTCGCTGTAATAAACCGCATACTTTACTTTCTCCACCATGTCCCCGTCGCCGCCGTTTTTCACCGTTGCCACGATTTCTTTGCAGTCGCCTTCCGCCCCTGCGGTAAACTTCAATGAGGCGCCTGTCGGGTTGCCTTGGTTAGCAAAGGCTGCGTTGGGGACCAACAGGACCAACGCGAAGAAAAGGAATAAGACCGTGCGCAATGACTTCTTCATTCTGCCATCCTCCTGTGATCTGAATGGAGAGGGTTGTCCCCTCATAAACAGTTATTCGCACGGTGTGGTCTCTTTGGGTCCCTTTTGCGAAAAAATGGGGCAAAAGTAGTAGCTGTCTATCATCGGGGTGAGTGTTGGAAGTCGGGCGGCTTAGGAGGAGGACTGTGTATATGTGCGGAGGTATAAGGAGAGTGTTGACGGGTGAAGAATCTCTCTGTTTAATGGATGGCCAGGGATGATTGAACAATGTCAGAGTGTACCGTCTCCACATCCAGCCATGGATCATTCATATGAATCTTCCACCCCTTTTTTGTAATGATTTGAACATAGCATAGATTGTTCTTTGGACAGAGTCAAAGCCCCTCACACTGGTTCTCAATCCCGAATTTTGGTCCATCTCCGTAGGTTTTTATCGTCTTGGAAGGGAGAAATTCATACTTCTTTAAATGAATTCCGATTTTTGTATTGAAACGACAAGATTCCACATGTATAGTAGTATCGTTCATTTCAGTTAAAGGAGCGGGTTATGTGAACGAACACCCTTATGAATCTGCCCAGGGTCGTGCCAAGTGGGTTCAGATCTTATTTGTGGCTTATATCGTTTTCTCATTGTTGACGACTGCTTTAATATTCGTAGAGAATTCGCTTATGTCCAGTGCGGTAAACGAAGTGGAGTTGGAAGAAAATGCGGCTTTCTTCCTTGTCGTAATCACTGGTTTCTTAGTGGGGCTTATCATGTTTCCTTTGGGTATTGCCCTGGTGGTCGTGTTTTGTATGTGGGTGCATCGGATTCACCGTAACCTTCCCTCTCTTGGGGCGCAGGAATTGAAATTTACCCCTGGATGGGCAGTGGGCTGGTACTTTATCCCGATTGCCAATCTGATTCAACCATTCAATGCTGCACGGGAAGCGTGGAAAGCCAGTGATCCCGCAGTGGAGAAAGAGCCAAACACTTCCTGGAAAACGCAACCGGTGGCTGGGCTGGTTCTGGCGTGGTGGATCTTGTTTATAGTTGGGAATATTCTTTCGAACCAATCATTACTATTCTCATGGCGGGCTGAGGAGACGATCGATGCCATGATGTCTGTCAACAATTTGTTTATTCTTACCGGCCTTGTTGATATCGTTTCCGCTTTGCTGGCTATTTTCTTTGTGCGCAAGCTGACCGAACGGCAAGAAGAACGACGCCGTCTTATGCCGCAGGATGAACAGGCGCGGGCTTGGATGTAAGCACCTAAAGAACACCTACCTTTTTAGAAGAGTGGTTTACTTGGTTGAAAAAAAGAGAATCATCCATCAAGCTAAAGCTTTGGAAGGAGAATCGATCATGGAACAGACGCCTATTCCTGAACAGGCACGGACATGGGGAATGCTGACCCACTTGTTGTCACTTAGTTGTTTTATCGTCCCCTTCGGAAATTTTGCCGGGCCGTTGATTATCTGGTTGTTGAAAAAAGAAGAGCATGATTTTATCGACGACCAGGGCAAGGAATCGTTAAACTTTCAAATCTCGTTTTTCCTGTATGCGATTGGGCTGACCATCGTCCTGGGTGTGATCGGCTTGATCGGACTGTTTTTGTTGGAGCTCTTTCTGATTTTGTTTATGGGCTTAGGGTTCTTTCTAGGGGTTGCGATCTCCATCTATTGGATTGTAATCGTGATTATTGCTTCGATCCGAGCGAACAGCGGTCAGTTTTACCGCTATCCACTTACGATCCGCTTCATCAAATAACAGAGGAGCTCCCCTTTCATGGGGGCTTTTTTGTTGTTCACAAAAAATCGTCCTTAACAAATGAAGCCCCCCGCCGGTAAGAAGAGGCGGGGGTTCGTTATAAGGGTTTTATTTTTTCAATATCCGGATATGAGCGTCATCTCTGGGAACTTCGCATTGGAACAACAGGGTTTTATCTCCGTTATTGGACCGGATGTCATCCACGCTGTATGCGGTCCAGGTTGCTTTTTGCGGGGTAAGCTCCATCACGCAGTAGCCGTGGGTACTGCTGTTGAACAGACGAATCCATGGATTTTCATTGTAGATGAGCAGATTCAGCTTGTCTAAGATCCACCCGATGATGGACTGCGGTGAGACGGAATCAGTAGAGAGCTGATCGACGATTTCCTTCATCGACTGGGGCGGGATGGGGGATGAAGGAGAGCCGGTTGAATGGGACATGCCGCGAAAACGGGTTACCTGTGTGACCATTTCCTTCAGGTTGGAGGAGGTGACCGAACCCACCATGAACTCCACCCCGACGGCATGGGAGGTGTCCCGATTGTACTCTTCCAGGATCAAGTTGGCTTCAAAGGAGTGAAGGTCTCCGGTGATGGCGATAAAGTTTTTTACCCCGGCTTCCTTGATAGAGCGGGTCAATGCCCGGCGTTCGCCGGCATAGCCGTCCCAGGCATCCAGATTGAGATATCGGTTCAGCAGTTTTAGGGGGGTGAATTGGACTTCATTCCCCCAAATCTTCCAGACGGCGGACGAGGAGGTCACCTCGTTCAGGAACCATTCCTTCTGCCCCTTGTTTCCTAACATTGTTTGGTCCGAAGCGTTCATCTGGTCGCATCCTCGGCTGAAGTACCGATTCCATGTGCCTGTCCCACATGGGTGAGGGCTGCGGTAGAGCCGTTCATCGGTGAGGATGACATGGGCGAGATCGCCGATGGATAGGGAGCGATAGATTTGGATCGAATCTTCGAAGCTCTTATGCTTGTCAAAAGAGACCCGGGCCGGGGTATACTCAAACCAAGCTTGGTTGGCCAGCAGCCGCCGTTCGGGGTCCGGTTCGGGGTTTTCGTCGGGAGCGACGGCGGGATAATAGGTGTCATTGGCGTATTCATGATCATCCCATATGCTTACCATGGCATGCCGTTCATGCAGTTTTTGCAGGTCCGGATCCGATCGGTACCGCTGGTAGAGATATCGATAGTCTGCCAAGCTGTGGGCTTTGGTTTTTCCGCTGGGCAGTGTAATGGCCCGGTCGGGAAGGGGGTTCTGGTAAGTGGGGTCCCCGACGGATTCATAGATGTAATCTCCGAGGTGAATCACCAGATCCACTTCCTCTTCGGCGGCGTAACGCAGGGCGGTATAGTATCCGTTGGTATAATCCTGGCAGCTGACATAGGAGAACCGGATCGAAGAGACCGACGCCCCTGCGGGAGGCATAGTCTTAAAGCGGCCGGTCTGGCTGACATGACCCGTATGGGTGATGAAACGGTAATAGTAGAGAGTCTGGGGTTGCAACAAGCCGTCTACGTCCACCTTTACCACATGGTCGAAATCGTTCCAGACGGGGGTGAACCCGGTGAGGTTGACGTCGCCGAAGGTGGAACTTTTGGCGATTTCCACCATCACCCACCCCCCTTTTTCGATCTCGTTGCGGAAGGCGTCCCAATCGTTATTCGGGGATTGCTCCAACCAGCGGATCAGGCTCGTATCCAGGGGAGCACTCAGCCCATCCGTCAGATCGGGATCCACCCGGCTCCACAACAGGGCGCCGGAGGGGGTCGGGTCACCGGAAGCGACGGACTGGGGAAACCCTTCACCGGCTGGATGGCGTGGTTGAAAACGCGGGAAATCGGAAGGGGCGCTGCCTGTATTCGCCCATGTTCGTGCCATCCGATCGATTCCCCAGGTTTCCAGAATAAACAGGGCGGAGCCTGCTAAAAAGGTTTTAAGAAACAAGCGACGTTCCGGATCGTTTTTGTGAGGCGTTTTCATCATTTCCCTCCCAATGGTTGCTTCCTCTCCACCATAATATAAAAATTTTAACAATATATTAAGATTGTGTAAACACTCCTTCCAAATTTATTCGATTAAAAGAGAGAATACACCTTCCATTCGATTAAAATGCAAATAAATCTCTTATACTTTAAATTTGTTATGGATGGATGTCGTGATTTACCCTCACCCGCTACCGAAACTGAATTCGAATGGGTTTTTTGTGTATAGAAATAAATCATGAACAAGAGGGAGGGGATTGCTTACAAATATGGAATTAGTGAAGGGGTGCCGCATCGGTTCCCTGCTGATTTCATTCGAGTCGAGGAGGAATGACCGTCATGAGTGTGACCCTGTCGGTTTACAAGAAGCCGAACACCGAAGGAAGTTTGGTTCAGTATCACGACCGGTATGATAACTTCATTGGGGGCGAGTGGGTGGCTCCGGTGAACGGGGAGTACTTTGACAATCCGTCTCCTGTCGATGGCCGGGTGTTTATGCAAGTGGCGCGTTCCAGAAAAGAAGACGTCGATCTCGCGGTGAAAAAGGCACAAGCGGTACAGGCGTCCTGGGGACGAACATCCCCGGCGAAACGGAGCCGAATTTTGCTCCAGATCGCCGATCGGTTGGAAGAGAACAGAGAGAGGCTGGCCTTGTCGGAAACCTGGGACAACGGCAAACCGATTCGGGAAGCGCTGGCGGCGGATTTGCCGTTGGCGGCGGATCATTTTCGATATTTTGCTGGTGTGATCCGCGGGGAGGAGGGCGGTATCTCCGAAATCGACGCCCATACCGTTTCCATGCATATCAAAGAGCCGGTGGGCGTGGTGGGTCAGATCATCCCATGGAATTTTCCCCTGCTAATGGCGGCATGGAAATTGGCACCGGCTTTAGCGGCGGGCAACTGTGTCGTATTGAAACCGGCGGAGCAAACACCGGCGACGATTTTGCTGTTTGCAGAACTGGTGGCGGATCTGTTGCCGCCGGGAGTCGTTAATATTGTCAACGGATTTGGTCCCGAAGCGGGCCAACCGTTGGCGACACACCCTGATGTGGGCAAAATCGCCTTTACCGGTGAAACCACGACGGGTCGGCTCATTATGCAGTTTGCTTCGGAGAATATCAAACCGGTTACCCTTGAGCTGGGCGGAAAGTCTCCCAACATATTTACCGAGAGTGTGTGGCGCAAGCAAGATGCCTTTGCGGAGAAAGCATTGGAAGGATTTACGATGTTCGCTCTTAATTCGGGAGAGGTTTGCACCTGTCCTTCCCGGGCTCTGATTCAAGAGTCGATCTACGACGATTTCATGGAAGCGGTGGTCCGGCGGGTGGAGAAGATTAAGCTGGGAGACCCTCTCAACCCCGAAACGATGCTGGGAGCCCAAGCCTCGCAAGACCAGTTTGAGAAAATCATGAGTTACATCGATATCGGCAAACAGGAAGGGGCCAAGGTGCTGATCGGTGGTGAGGCGTACCAAAATCCGGACTATAAAGACGGTTTCTATGTGAAACCGACGATCTTCGAAGGACATAACCGGATGCGGGTATTTCAGGAGGAAATATTCGGACCGGTCGTGTCAGTCACCTCGTTTAAGAATGAAGAAGATTTGGTGGAGATGGCCAACGACACGCTCTACGGGCTGGGGGCCGGGGTGTGGACCCGTGACATGCATCAGGCCTACACCATCGCCAGAAGCATCGAAGCGGGACGCGTCTGGGTCAATTGTTATCATCAATACCCCGCCCATGCCGCGTTCGGAGGATATAAGCAATCCGGTATCGGCCGGGAAACGCACAAAATGATGCTGGATCATTACCAGCAAACCAAAAACCTCCTCATCTCCTACGACAAAAATCCGATGGGATTGTTTTGATCCCAAGGAGGGGATCCGAATGGAACCCGTGCCCCGTGTACTCGTTACAGAAGAGGCCAAACGGGTGATCGATACGCTTTGGAAGGAGCATGGAGCCTTGATGTTCCATCAGAGCGGGGGCTGCTGTGACGGATCCTCCCCCATGTGCTACCGCCAAGGGCAGTTTCGCACCGGGGGCAGCGATCTCCTGTTGGGAGAGATTCACGGATGCCCCTTTTACATCTCCCGTTCCCAGTACGAGTATTGGAAGCATACGCAATTGACGGTGGATATCACCCCGGGAAGAGGGGCATCCTTCTCCCTGGAAATTCCGCTGGGGGTGCGCTTTTTACTGCGCTCCCGCCCCTTTACGCCGGAGGAGCAAAGCCGGCTGGAACCTGTGGGGATATTGTAAAAAAGACGAAAAAAAGCCCGTTCGGGCTTTCTTTTTTTATCCCTTGAACCAATGGAACGGCGGGCAGGAAAGCGGGTTTTTTTTGTAGAATTGAAAGGAAAACAGAAAATTTTCTGTAAAATAGGGAGGCGTTTTCATGTTCCGAGTGAGGCGTTGGGGTGTGGCCCTTTTGTCTGTCGCTTTGGGTTTTACGCTCCCGTGGAATTCCATGTCGGTGGAAGGGAAGGGGCATAAAGGAGTGTCCATCCCCCGATTGGTCAAGTCGATGACACTGGAAGAAAAAGTGGGTCAGATGACGATGGTCGGTTTTTACGGTTCCGAGCCAACGGAGGAGATTCGTCGTTTGATCCAGGATCACCATGCCGGGAATGTCATCCTGTTCGCATACTCAGACAATGTCATCGATCCGGAGCAGACGGCCCGCCTCAACAACGGGCTGCAGGTGATGGCAGAAGAGACTCGGCTGGGTGTCCCTCTACTGATTTCCACAGATCAGGAAGGCGGAGTGGTGGCACGTATGACCACGGGAGCAACGGAATTGCCGGGCAATATGGCCCTGGCCGCAAGCCGGGTGAGGAAGGGTGCATTTGAAACGGCGGCCTTGACAGCGGATGAACTGAAGGCCGTCGGGATCAATATGAACCTGGCTCCGGTGGTGGATGTCAATGTGAATCCGGCCAATCCGGTAATCGGAGTTCGTTCCTATGGGGAAAATCCGACGTTGGTTTCCCGGTTCGGAACCGCGGCGATCCGCGGCTACCAGAAAAACGGCGTGGTGGCGACAGCCAAGCATTTCCCGGGACATGGGGATACCGACGTGGACTCCCATCTGGGGCTGCCTGTGATTGACAAAAGCCGGGAAGAGATGGAGCAAGTCGAATGGCGTCCCTTCCGCCAAGCGATGAAAGCCGGTGTCGATGCGATTATGACAGCCCATATCCATGTTCCTGCTTTGGATGACACTCCTGACCTGCCGGCTACTCTGTCCAAGCCGATCCTAACGGATCTGTTACGGCATGAAATGAGGTATAAAGGGCTTGTCATCACCGATGCCATGGATATGGCCGGGGTGGTGGAATACTTCGGCGGGGTGGAAGAAGCGGCGGTGAAAGCCGTGGAAGCGGGTGTGGACATCGTTTTGTTGACCCCTTCCATTAGCACCGAAGAGCAGGCAGGGGTGATGGAGGCGGTTGTAAAAGCGGTCCGTGACGGAACAATTTCCGAAAAACGGATCGATCAATCCGTTACACGAATTTTGAAGGTGAAGAAAAAGTATAAACTGTTCCGCGAGCGTTATGTGGATGTGGAGCAGGTACCGCAACGGGTCGGTACTCCGGAACATCGAGAAAAAGCCGAGCGCTGGGCCCGTCGGTCTGTCACTCTGGTGAAAAACGACGAGGGTTTGCTGCCTTTGCACTTGGAGGAGTCAGACCGGCTGGGGATCGTCAGCCCTTTTTCACTGCGGGAGTTGATAAAACCGTATCACTCCCGTGTGGAAGAGTATCGGGTTCCGCGTTTAAATCCCACAGATGCGGAGATCGATGAAGCACGAAAGATAGTGCGGGACAGCGATATACTAGTGGTGGGAACGAATTCGTCCCATCTGTATCCGCAGCAACAAAAATTGATACAGGAGTTGGAGAAGCTGGATAAGCCGATCGTGGTCATTGCTTTTCGCAATCCATATGACATCCGTGACTTTCCCGATGTGGAAGGGTATCTGACTACCTATGGAACCCGAGTCGTCTCCCAACAAGCGGCGGTGGAGACCCTGTTCGGGATCCATTCTCCCACGGGAAAGCTGCCGGTGACCATTCCAGATCTGTATCCATACGGACATGGGTTGACCTATGGAAACTGAAGCCGGATTCGCCGTTACGGCGGATCTTTTTTTGTAAAGCAGCATGGTAAGATGGAAAGGAGGCGAATGGGTAGAAAGGAGACAGCGCAAATGCGGGTGTTGGTAACCGGGGGAACGGGCTTTTTGGGGCGTTACCTGGTACAGGCGTTGGTGGAAAAAGGATGGGAAGTAACCGTGCTGTACCGATCGGAAGAAAAGCTGCGTCGCCTTCCCCGGGAGGTTCGACCGATTCGGGGGGATGTGCGGGATGCTGAAACCATACGGGGATGTGCCCGCGGCATGGAGGCGATTTTCCATTTGGCAGGTGAAGTGGCGTGGGGCAGGCGCTTGCGCCGTCGGATACGGGAAGGGCATGAGACGGGAACGCGTCACTTGGTGGAGGAAGCGAAACGGACGGGGGTATCCCGGTTTATTTTAACCAGTTCGGCGGCGGCGATCGGGTTTTCCGATGACGGCACACCATTGGGTGAATCGGCCCCGTTTAACGGTGATCGGCTCAGCATCGGATACGCTATCGCCAAACGGAAAGCGGAAGAAGTGGTGCTTCGCGAAGCGGAGACCGGCTTTCCCGGTTGGTGTGTCAATCCGTCGGTGATTCTGGGGCCCCGTTCCCCCTCTTTTCTACGGAGGGTGGCACAAGGACGGTTGCGAATGACACCGGCAGGGGGAGTCAACTTCGTAGATGTACGCGATGTGGTGGCAGGACATCTGTTGGCGTTGGAGAAGGGGGAGGCCGGTACCCGGACGATACTGGCCGGAACCAACCTGCCCTTGGAGGAGGCTTTTAAACGGATCCAGCGGATTGCGGGAAAGGAAGAAGAAGTACGAACCTTGTCCCGATCCGCTGCCCGATTGATTTCTGTAGCGGCGGAAGCCGCTTCCTGGGTGAATGGACGGGATGCTGCACTGGCGTGGGATATGGCCACTTTGGCCGGTCGATTGGCTTATTACGATGCCTCCCGTGCCAAACAAAAATGGGGGTGGCATACGCGGCCGCTGAATGAGACGCTCCGATGGGCCTTTGCCTCAGACCAAACAACCTCTTCGTAGAAGAAAAAGAGTGTGCTATGATGGACAACGGGCATCCAAGCGGGTGCCCGTGCCCCATGCAGGGGTCAGAACCGTCCGGCTCCAGGTGTTTGAAGGTGTCGGCATGACAGGTGGTGGAAAAACATGACAACATGGCGGTTGATTCATACAGGAAAGAAAGACAGCGCCTGGAACATGGCGGTGGACGAGGCGATCCTGATCGCTCACAGCGAGGGAGCGGTTCCGCCGACGGTACGTTTTTACGGTTGGGACCCTGCCACATTATCCATCGGGTACTTTCAAAAAGCCAGGCGGGAAGTGGAACTGGAGCGCGTCGCCGAACGGGGATTGGGCTTTGTGCGCCGTCCCACCGGCGGCAGAGCGGTTTTACATGACCAGGAAGTGACATACAGCGTGGTCGTGTCGGAGGATTATCCGGGCATGCCTACTACAGTAACCGAGTCCTACCGCGTGATCAGCACGGGATTGCTGGAGGGATTCCGGGAGCTGGGGTTACAGGCGGAGATGGTTCCGCTGGAAAGCGAAGAGGAAAAAGCCAAATATGCTTCTCTGGGTTCGGCGGCCTGTTTTGATTCTCCGTCCAACTATGAGTTGGTGGTGGAAGGAAGAAAGGTGGCGGGCAGCGCTCAAACCCGCCAAAAAGGTGTTATCTTACAACACGGCTCCATTTTGATGGATCTGGATGTGGATCTATTATTTGATGTTCTTCAATTTCCTTCCGAACGTGTCAAGGAACGAATGAAAAAGGGATTTTTGGATAAAGCGGTTGCCATCAATCAACTGCGAAAAGAGCCGGTACCGTATGAGAAGGCAGTGCAAGCATTTACCGATGGCTTTGCTCGCGGCATGAAGATCCGCCTGGAACCCGGGGAGTTAACCCGGAGGGAGTTGGAATTGGCACAGGGACTGATGAAAAACCGTTATGGACGAGAGGAATGGAATTTGAAGAAATAGTGTCGGTCTGGTGACGGCGGTTTTCATTTTTGGCACATGGGTATATAATTCCCCGAGAAAAACGGACTCCACCCTGTGGGTCCAACTATGAAAAGGGAGGGAAGCCCATGTGGACGATCCGCCGAGCCGAACCAGCCGATTCCCAAGCGATTCGACAACAATTGCACCGGGCGTATCGACCCATCAAAAAACAGGGTTTCAATATGGAAGCAACCGATGTTTCCCTGCGTGCCGTCGAAGAGAGCATTTGGCAGGATGAAATATATGTGTTGGTGGATGGAGAGAATCGGATTCAGGGAACCGTCCGTCTGCAGGAGAATGATGAGCCCACGGTGGACACCCTGGGTTGGTTCAGCGTCTCTCCTCACCTGAAAGGACAAGGCCTCGGCAAAATGCTGATGCAGGTTGCCGAGGAACAAGCCCGCAAGCGGGGTCGCCGCAAATTGTATCTGGACACAGCCAAGGATCATCCCTGGCTACCGCGTTTCTATGAAAAGTTCGGCTATAAAAAGACCGGGGTTATCCGCTGGCCCGGTCAAAACTTTGAAGCGGTTCAGTTTGAAAAAGAGCTGTGAGTTCGTCTTTTGCGTCCCGGATTCCGGGACGTTTTTTTGTGTTCATCGGATAAAGAAGGGAAACTGAGGAACGGTCCATCCTGTTTGATACCGGTAGGGTAGCATCGCGGCTCCAAATGGATGATACGGCGGCCGGAACGTGTGTGGAATGTGGGGGATGAGGTGAGGATTAACGGGAATGACGGGGATGCTCATCATCCACCAATCATACCGGCAATCGCTGGGGCCGACGTGGTGATTCATGCGGAGACCCTCCATTGGAAGTTATTCCATTTAGAGTATGAGATCGGCCATGGTTTGGACCGCAGGTCTTGAACCCCGAACGTACTTTCGATACGCTAAGGGCATGGAGGGGACGAAGCATGAATGCCAAGATGTTGATTGAACAGCTGAAAAACCGAGTGGATCTGCGCAAGAAGATCACTTATTGGGAGACGATCCCGGCTCGGGAAGCAAGATTTGCCGATTTCCCGCCCGATCTTCACTCGGATTTGGTGCGAACATTAAAACGGCGGGGAATCCGCCAACTGTACACCCATCAAACCCGTGCGGTTAAAAAAGCACTGGCTGGCCGCCACTGGGTAACGGTCACCCCGACGGCTTCGGGCAAGACGCTGTGCTACAACTTGCCTGTCTTGCATCGGATACTGGAAGATCCGTCTACCCGTGCCTTGTATATCTTTCCTACGAAAGCGCTGGCTTCTGATCAAATGGCGGAGCTAAATCGTTGGATTATGGAGCTGGATCGCGATATCAAAGGCTTTACTTACGACGGAGACACCTCTCCTGCTGCTCGTCAGGCCATCCGCCAAGCCGGGCAAATCGTGGTGACCAATCCGGATATGCTGCATCAGGCGATTCTACCTCACCATACCAAATGGGTGAAACTGTTTGAAAATCTGCGATTTATCGTGATTGACGAACTACACGCATACAGGGGCGTTTTTGGCAGCCATTTTGCCAATGTTCTGCGGCGATTGCGGCGGATTTGCCGTCATTACGGTTCGACGCCGCAATTTTTATTGTCATCCGCCACCATCGCCAATCCGGTGGAATTCGCCGAAAGATTAACGGAGGAGAGCATGGAGCTGGTGGACAACAACGGAGCTCCCGCTGATGAAAAGCATTTTGTTTTCTTTAATCCGCCTGTGGTTAATCATGCGCTGGGCATTCGGCGTTCCAGTGTGTTGGAATCCCGTGTGCTGGCTGCCGAGTTGATCAAAAACGATGTGCAGACCATTGTTTTTGCCCGCAGCCGTGTACGAGTGGAAGTGCTTCTTTCCTACCTACAGAAACAGCTTTCCGGAAAAGTGCGCGGGTATCGGGGAGGATATTTACCCCGGTTGCGCCGGGAGATCGAGCAGGGTCTCAGAAGCGGAGAGGTCCGCGGAGTGGTCAGTACAAACGCATTGGAGCTGGGGATCGATATCGGTCAGCTTCAGGCCTGTGTGATCTGCGGCTATCCCGGAACCATTGCCAGCACCTGGCAGCAGGCCGGTCGTGCCGGGAGGCGGGAGGGAGCCTCTATTACCTTTCTGGTCGCCTCCAGCAACCCCCTGGACCAGTATGTAATTGAACATCCCGAGTATTTTTTGCGGCAATCGCCGGAACACGCCCTCGTTCAACCCAACAATCTGGTGATCCTGGTCAACCATATCAAGTGTGCCGCTTATGAGCTCCCTTTTGAAGAGGGTGAAACCTTTGGTGTTGCCACCACCGGCGAATTGCTGGATTTCTTGGCAGAAGAGGGGATTCTGCACCGGGCGGCGGATCGGTGGTATTGGATGGATCAATCATTTCCCGCCAAAGAAGTCAGCCTCCGATCGGCTGCCCAGGAAAACTTCGTCATCATCGATATCAGCCAGACGGGTAACCATCAGGTGTTGGGAGAAGTGGATCGCTTCAGCGCGCCCACGTTGATTCACGAAGAGGCAATCTATCTCCATGAAGGGGTCCAGTATCAAGTGGAGAAACTGGATTACGAGGAAAAAAAGGCGTATGTCCGGCAGGTGGATGTCGATTACTATACGGACGCCAATCTGGCTGTCCAACTGAAGGTGCTGGAAATCGAGCGGGAGGATCAAACAGTGATTGGACATTACAGAAGTATGGGTGAAGTGACCGTTAACGCTTTGGCCACCATCTTTAAGAAGATCAAGTTTGGCACCCATGAGAACATCGGTTCCGGTCCGATCCATCTACCGGAAGAGGAGATGCACACCACGGCTTACTGGCTCACCTTGGATCATCCGGACTTAGGAGCATTCAAACAAGAGGAATTGCAGACGGGGCTGTTGGGTCTCAGTCACGGAATGTTTCAGCTGGCTCCGCTCTATCTGATGTGCGATCCCAAGGATTTGGGTGTGACGGTTCAGGTGAAAGCCATTCACTCAAAAAAGCCCACCATTTTTATGTTCGACAAGTATCCGGGAGGAGTGGGGTTAAGTGAAAAGCTGTTTGAACTGCACCATTCGCTTTTGCAGATCGTCGAACGACACATCCGCTCCTGCTCCTGTGCAGAGGGATGTCCATCCTGCGTCGGACCGGCCGGAGACGGTGGATTAGGAGGAAAACAATTGACATTGAACTTATTGGGCCTGCTTCTTCAAAGGACGGATGGTGACATTTTTTAAAAGTAATCCAATCCGAAAGGGTTTTGGGGAAGAAAACGGAGGAATGGGGGGCGGATGGATGACTTCGTTACAGGACCGGCTGAAACGCCACCGATTGGGCAGTCCAAACGAACGAGAAGAAACAGCCGACAAGACGACACCAAAACCGCATGTGACGAAACCAATCCTTCCCTCCGGTATGGTAGAGAAGCGGAATGAATGGGGTATGTATGGGCTGCGAAGACGGGTGTTTTCTCTCGATTACGCTGTTGGTTCCTATACCTTGGATCGCATGGCGCGGTTACGTTTGAAATATATCGGTTCCATCGCCGGGGAATCGGTCGGGGAAGTGAACGTGGAACACTTTCTCTTTTTTGATACAGAGACCACGGGCTTGGGTACCGGGGCCGGTAACATGATCTTTCTCTTTGGAGTGGGCTATTTTCACGAGTCGACCTTTATAGTGGATCAATACTTTTTGCCGCATGTGGGTCATGAACCGGCCTTGTTAAACGACTTTCTCTCTTTTTTGCGGAAGTTCGCCATTCTGGTCAGCTATAACGGAAAAGGATTTGATTGGGTTCAACTGGAGACCCGTCGAACCTTAAACCGTTTGGACGGCGGATTGGCTCCGGTCCATTGCGACTTGTTGTTTCCCTCCCGCCGGTTGTGGTCCCGTTCGCTGCCTTCCTGCCGGATGCAGGATGTAGAGGCTGCCTGTTTGGGATACCGACGAAAAGGGGATCTTCCCGGAAGCTTGGCGCCTGCTCACTACCTGGAGTATCTTCGAACCGGGAACCCTGCCGCCGTGGAGGGAGTCTTCCGACACAATGAACAAGACATCTTGTCCCTGCCGTGTCTGTTGGCCCATATTCATGAACTGTTGGATGGAGAGGCCGCACCCGGCAACCGGGAAACCGAATTGTCCTTGGCCCGATGGTGGCTGCGGAGCGGAGAAGAGAAGCGGGCCTTGCAACAGTACATGAATCTGTTGGATGACCGATCCGCCCTACTGATCCTCCGTCGGGAAGCGTACCGAGAGGCCAGTCGTCTGCACCGCCGTGCCCGGCGTTGGAGTGAAGCGGAACGCCTGTGGCAGGGGTGGATGAAAGAGGATGAATGGAATCCCGAACCCTGCATCGAATGGGCGAAGTACTGCGAGCATCGTTCGGGGGAATGGAGACGAGCCCATGTGTTGACCCTGGAAGCCATGGAACGATTTCAAAAGAAAAAGCGATTGGGCAGGGCCCGTCCTGCGGAGTGGGAAGACTTAAAGAAGAGGGAGAGCCGATTGGCTGCTAAAGGGGAAGGTCGGCTGTTCTAGGGCCTTTTCTGGCAATTGATTAGAAAGAAAGCCATTTTCAGTGCTGATTGCCGAAAATGGCTTTCTTTTGATCCCTAGGTTTCCTTGCTTTTGTTTCCGGTATAAGCGGCTTTTCTGTAACGATCCACCTTTTTCGCAAAAACATGCAAAATCGCCAGTCAGATCAACGCCAACGGAATCCAACTGTGTCTCTCCGACAAGAAGGTGGCCTTTCTGGAGCAGTCTTTGGGCAAATCATGGGGTTTAATGATTATCACTACCTCTAATTACAATATTTGATTTATATTATTAAAAATATTATCGGTCCATTATACCCGACTCTCCAGGTTGAAAATAGTTCCTTTTCATGCTTCGATCAGCCTGATCCCGCTGGTAGGAATGATTTTATCCATCATCCAGAGGGAGTAGTCTTTTTGTACTGATTAACTTTTTCGATTTAGCAGGAATGGAGGGGGAGGAGATCGTATATTCAAAGGAATAAAGAAATCCTTTGGATTTTGATTCGAAGTGATTCTTTTGTTCCTCGCTGGGATTGCCATCGTTTATATTTCGAAACTTTGGCGTTGATCATTGAAGCTCTAACATATCGATGGGTTGCCTTCTATCTATTTAATTTGTACGAGGTGATAAAAATGAGCGAGGAAAAAATTTTACGGGACTATGCCCGTGAGCCGGTCCCTCTGTCTCAACGAAAAAGCTGGGTTCCTCTGAGTTTGGTCTGGGTTGCTATCGGAATCGATTTATCGGCGATTATGCTGGGGGCTCAACTGGGAGCGGGCATGACGCTTTTTCAGGCGATGATTTCCGTCCTGATCGGTTCGATGGTGTTGGCAATCATCGGTGGAGTCTGTTCGTACATTGGAGCTTCAGCGGGGTTGTCCACGGCCATGATCACCCGATACGCATTTGGTGAGTGGGGGTCCCGGCTGGTTTCCGTTATTATCGGGATCAGCTTATTGGGGTGGTTTGGCGTACAAGCCGGATTTTTTGGTGTCAGCTCCCAGATCGTAGTAAGCGAAGTGGTTGGGTTGGAGATGCCGATATGGCTCCTTTCCCTGATCGGCGGGTTGTTGATGACGACTACGGCAGTATTCGGATACCGGGCCATCGAAAAATTGAGTGTGTGGGCTGTTCCATTGATGGTGGGGTTGTTTTTGTTCGCCGTTTACTTTGCATTCACCCGTTGGTCATTCGGTGAAATCATGGGGGCGGTACCGGTGGAAGAACCGCTTTCCATCGGTTTGGCGATTTCTTATGTCATTGGAATCTTTCTGGTAGGAACCGTTATTTCCCCCGATGTAGCCCGGTGGGCTAAATCGCGGCGGGATGCCGTCCTGTCTTCCGTATTCGGGTTCTTTTTCGGGAACAGCATCATGCTGTTTATCGCCATTATCTT
Organism: Desmospora profundinema; assembly: GCF_031454155.1. Taxonomy (GTDB): domain Bacteria; phylum Bacillota; class Bacilli; order Thermoactinomycetales; family DSM-45169; genus Desmospora; species Desmospora profundinema. The sequence goes on along the minus strand of NZ_JAVDQG010000001.1, from coordinate 679,145 downwards.
GTCTCGGGCGACGGGTACCGAGGATTTGGCTGAAATTTTCATTTTGCTCGGCCTGGGTGTTCCCGCTCTTTTGATTTTGATTCTGTCTCAGTGGACCACCAATGATAACAATCTATATTCGGCCTCCTTGGGCTTTTCCGTCGTGTTTCGCGATATTCCGAAGAGCTGGCTCACGGTGGTCGCAGGCTTGATTGGAACGACGTTGGCCGTGATGGACATTTACGGAAACTTCATTTTGTTTTTGACTCATTTGACGGTGTTGATCTCACCCATCGGCGGTATCTATATCGCGGAGTATTTCTTCTTTGACCGTGATCGGTTTCGGTTTACCTTTATCCGACAGCAAAAGCTTCCCAACTGGATGCCTCGCTCGTTGGTGACGTGGCTGCTGGCATCAGCAGTCGCTTTTTCCACGACTCCGGCACCGGATGGGTTTGGACTATGGACTCTGACGACGATTCCCGCTTTGGATGGTTTATTGTCGGCATTGTTGTTGCAAGTGCTGCTGGGTAAGCTGGGGAATTTCCGCGGCAAACCGTCGCAGACGGCGGAGGCGGAAGGGGCGTGATAAGGCGTGCGTTGGTTGGATGAACAGGTGATTGCGGACATTGCCATGGGGGCCGCTGTACTGGGTACCGGAGGGGGAGGAGATCCCATCATCGGCCGCTGGATGGCGGAGGAAGCGATCCGGATCCATGGTCCTGTCTGTCTCCTCTCTCCGGAAGAGGTGAAGGACGAAAAGCGGGTGGTCGCTTCCGCCATGATGGGGGCTCCTACGGTATTGGTGGAGAAGGTGCCGGGAACAACGGAGTTGTCGGATGCTTTCGAGATGATGGAAGAGGCTGTGGGGGAATCCATTCAAGCGACTTTACCCATTGAAATCGGAGGGGTCAATTCGTTGATCCCTCTCGTCTTGGCGGCACACAAAAAAATCCCTGTCATCGATGCCGACGCCATGGGGCGCGCGTTTCCGGAAGTGCAGATGAATACCTTTTATTTGGACGGGGTTTCCGAAGCTCCGGTGACGATGGCGGATGAAAAAGGAAACCGACTACTGCTGCAACCGCGGGATGCGTTTTCCTACGAGTCCTTGGCCAGAGCGATCACAGTTGAAATGGGTTGTTCCGCCGCGATATTGGATTACCCCCAAAAATGGAAGCGTTTAAAAAACAGTGTGATTCCGGGTACATTGACGTTAGCAGAAAAATTGGGACGGCTGTTGCGGGATGTGTACCGCCGGGGGGCGGATCCCGTCGCCGCGCTGGTGGAAGCGTTGCAGGGACACTTGCTGTTTTGCGGTAAAGTGTTGGATGTGGACCGGCGAACCGATACCGGCTTTACCAAGGGATACGCCCGTTTCGGACCGACGAATTCCAGGGAGGAGGACGAATGGACTCTCCATTTTCAAAATGAATACCTGTTGGTACGGAAAGGGGATCAACTTCTTGCCACCACCCCCGATTTGATCATGGTACTGGATCAGGAGAACGGTCAACCGATTACCACCGAGCGGCTTCGGTATGGGATGCGAACATCGGTAATCGCTGTTCCCTGTCCCCGGAAGTGGCGGAGCGAGAAGGGGATTGCCACTGTGGGCCCACGGTATTTTGGCTATAAGTGTGACTATGTGACTCTAGAGCAGCTGACGGCGCGACGGGCGGAGCAGTGATAGACCACTTCCTCCCATTTGAGTAGGTAAAATGAACGATTAGAAATAAGAACTTTATCTTTTTTCACAGGAAGGCATTGTCGAAAATTCTGTATCTGTGTCATAATGAGATTGATGCAGTTAGGATAAAATGCCAACTTCTCTCTATCTATAGGGATGATGGATATGAATGTACCTGATTTGTCTTAAGCTTTGGTTAGGAGGAAAGTCACATGAGTATGAGGAAAGGCCGGTATTATGAGCGGTACCAGGTGGAGGACGTTCTTACGTTTTTCTCCGGGCAGCTGGTGTCCGCCAAGTCACCGGACGGCACACGGGTCTTTCTTCAGGAAATCACCCTGAATGAACCGCTTCCATCGGGTGCGAAGGAGATCTTGACCAACCTGGAGAATGAGCACCTGGCTCCCATTTTGGATGTGATCGAAGAGAAGGAGCGCATCGTGCTGGTCCATCCTCCGATGGGAGGTGAACCGCTCTCTCTCCTCGTTCAGCCCCGGCGCGGAATGGAGCCCACTCAGGCTTTATCCGTTTTTCGCCGCTTGCTCCGTACTGCTATTAACTTATCGGAGCTTCCCATACCGTTATATACGACATTGGACTCCCGTAATATCATTATCGAAGGCAATCGTCCTTTTATTCTTTTTGTCAGCTTTGAAGAGTTCACCAAGCGGCAGGCGGATGAAAAGTGGCGTTTTCTGCTCCATTTCTTGTTGACGGGGTTCCGGATGGAGAGCCGTCCGGAAAATCCGGAAGGGGACCGGAGCATCCGCGAATTGCCTGATGCATTGAAAAAGCTGGTCATTCTGTCCATGGATCCCGAAAAGTCCATGAAAGACGTACTGGAAGTCGCTGAAAAGACTGTTCTTCCCAAACAGCCGAAGAAAATAGTGGCCAACAAGCGTGTCAACACACGGGTTGTGGTTTATTCGGGAATTGTGGCTGTGGTGGTGGTGGCCGGGATCTTTGTGGGGAATCAATTTACCAACACACCGGCTGCGGCGGAAGAAGAAAAGATTGCCCAGGATAAGCTGGATCAACCTGGAGGCGTTGTCTCATTCAAAGATGTGGTGTTCCAGCGGCAAAAAGCCATACAGGAACAATTGCCGCCTACCTTGCAAGGGTCTTTCCGGGTACAGGGAGATTTGGTTCAAACTGGTTCGAAACCCTTCAGTCTCTCCTTGGTGTCTGAAAATGTCGAGTCTGATTTCGGGCTGCGGGTGGATGAAGAGGGGCGCATTGTCTTGTTTCAATACATCAGTGGGGAAACAACCGATTTAGCTAAGTCGGAGGACGAGTTCCAGATTGAACCCGACAAAGAATATTTCGTCGAAATCCTGTACATTCCCGGTGAGCCCTTCCGCGTTGCGGTTAAAGACCGGGAGACCAAGGAAAAGTGGGTATCCGTCGGCAATGTTCCCATGGATTCGATGTTTAAAGTGTACCTGGAAGGTTCTCAGGGCACCTCATTCAAAAGCCCCGGAGTGGCTAAAGTGGAGGATGGGGACGAGGCTGTCGCCAAGTGGATGGAGAATCAACCCTGGATGTTGCAGGGGGGGAACGGCGTGATCCTGGATGGCCGGATCGACTTGACCTCCGAAACGCGGGTAAATCTCGACAAGAGCATTGATTCCTTTGTATTCACTCGTCCTAAGAACTATAACGAGGACCCGATCCGAATGAGGTTGGACGCCGTTGACGGCTCCCGCTACGAATTCTGGTGGTCGAAGGACGGCCAGATGGAACTGGCGAAAGCGGGGGCGAAGTGGTTTGGATCTGAAAACGAAAAGTTGGCCGGTGACTTTTTCGGTACCAATTGGGCACCGGATGAAGAGACACGGATCACCATTCTGAACAACCCCGACGAATTTGGCATCGAGGTGGAACAGGGATCGCGGAAGGTGACGATGAAAACGCCGACTTCCTCTCCGATTACGATTGAAAATATCAGCATTGAGAACGAATCATGGATTCAATTGATCGACAAGTGAACAACCGGTAACAAAAACACCCTGTCCATGGTGGACAGGGTGTTTATTATGGTATGATGGGGCGGTTCGGTTAATGGGAGGGTTAAATTTGTTTTTCAAACGCTTCCTGTAAACGATGGACGACCGGACCGGGTTTGCCGTCCCCTACGTGATAGTCGTCAATTTGGACGACGGGGCTGATCTCCACCGTGGTACCGGTGATGAATACCTCGTCTGCTTTTCTGAGATCCTCCAAAGTAAATGTTTCTTCTTTAACCGGGATGCCGAGTTCCTCCGCCAGCTCCAGCACCACCAGGCGGGTGATTCCATGAAGAATCAGATTGTTTGCGGGATGGGTGATCAATTGACCATCCTTCACCAGAAAGACATTGGTGGAGCTGCCTTCGGTTACGGTGCCGTCCCGATGCAAAATGGCCTCCTGGCAACCGTGTTCTTTGGCTTTTTGCTTGGCCAACACAGCTCCTAACAGGTTGAGGCTTTTGATGTCACAACGGAGCCAGCGGATATCTGCTTCGGTAATGGTGCGGATCCCGTTGCGAATGTATTCCAGGGGACGTTCCCCTTCGATCGTGTAGGCGACGAGGACCGAGCGGCTTTCCTCCGGAAATGGATGGGAGCGGGGGGCTACACCCCTGCTGGCTTGGAGATAGACATTTCCTTCGGACAGGCCGTTGGTCTCGATTAATTGCTCCAGAAATGATTGCAAACGGTCCAGTCCGTAAGGCAGTTGCAGACCGATTTCATCGGCGCTGCGCTGAAAGCGGTCCAGGTGATCTTGCATACGAAATACCTTGCCGTTGTAAACGCGAAAGACTTCATAAATGCCGTCACCAAATTGATAGCCGCGGTCTTCAATGTCGATGTGTGCGTTTTCACGTTTGGTCAGTTGATCATCAATCAGGATCATTCCCATGCCTCCTGCAATCTAGGATTGTTCCAATTGTGACTGATTCTCAGCCAATTGGCAAGTTGAATCGAATATTTCAAAAAGCAAACCTCAAAAAATCGCCTGTGACAGGACAAGCCCATTCGGATTTCCTGTGGCTGGCTGGAACGTTTCCGTTCAACGAAATTCAGATTTTGTTCCATATATAGTAGTGATATAATAGTGGAGAACCTACATATTGCGATTTATACACGTTCCATTGAAAAACATTCCTGTCTGATCGCAATAAAAGAGGGGGAGTCAGGGTTGAAAATCGAACGCTATTTCACAAAAAAGGGACAAGATCCTTTTGAAACCGTAAATTATGTGAAGCGGGATTGCCGGATCACCAATCCCGACGGATCTGTCGTCTTTGAAATGACCGGGGCTGAAATTCCGGAAAACTGGTCCCAGGTGGCGGCCGACATTATGATTTCCAAGTACTTTCGCAAGGCGGGAGTACCTCAAACCGACGAAGACGGGAAGCCGTTATTGGATGAGGCGGGGAAACCGGTCACCGGACCGGAACAAAGCGCCAAGCAGGTGATTCACCGGCTGGCCGGTTGCTGGCGGGATTGGGGAGAGAAGTACGGGTACTTCGACACTCCCGAAGATGGCCAGGCCTTTTACGATGAGCTCGTGTATATGCTTTTGCATCAGATGGCGGCCCCCAACTCCCCGCAGTGGTTTAATACGGGATTGGCATATGCTTACGGCATTACGGGCAAGCCTCAGGGTCACTATTATGTGGATCCTGAAACCGAAGAACTGAAAAAAGGGGTGGATGCCTACAGCCGCCCCCAGCCTCATGCTTGTTTCATTCAATCGGTGGAAGACGATCTGGTCAACGAAAACGGCATCATGGACTTATGGGTAAGGGAAGCTCGGCTGTTTAAATACGGCAGCGGTACCGGCACCAACTTTTCCAACATCCGGGGCAAGGGAGAACCGCTCTCGGGGGGTGGCACCTCTTCGGGTCTCCTGTCCTTCCTCAAGATCGGAGACCGGGCGGCAGGAGCGATCAAATCCGGTGGCACCACTCGCCGTGCAGCCAAGATGGTGACGCTGGATCTGGACCATCCCGATGTGGAGGAATTCATCAACTGGAAATCGGAAGAGGAAAAGAAAGTCCGTGCCCTGATCGCCGCCGGCTATGATCCCTCTTTTAACGGGGAAGCGTACGAAACCATTTCCGGTCAGAATTCCAATAACTCTGTTCGTGTACCCAATGAATTTTTTGAAGTGCTGGATTCCGACGGCGGCTGGGATTTAAAGCGTCGAACCGACAACAGGGTGGCCAAGACCGTCCCCGCCCGCGACCTGTGGCGCCAAATTGGCTCGGCAGCCTGGGAATGTGCGGATCCCGGACTGCAATACGACGGCACGATCAACGAATGGCACACATCCCCAGCAGGGATGGATGGGCAGCTTGGGGCTCGCCATAACCGCATCAATGCGTCGAATCCATGCAGTGAATATATGTTCCTGGACAATACGGCCTGCAACCTGGCTTCCCTCAACCTGATCCAATTTTTTGACGTGGAGAAGACGCAGTTTGATATTCCGGCATTGAAACATGCTTCCAGACTATGGACTATTGTGTTGGAAATCTCCGTGCTGATGGCTCAATATCCCTCCAAGGAGATCGCTCAGCTTTCTCATGAATACCGTACGCTGGGACTGGGTTATGCCAACATCGGGACGGTGCTGATGGTTTCCGGCATCCCCTATGATTCCGATCAGGCATTGGCCATCACCGGAGCGGTAACGGCTATTATGACGGGCACCGCTTATGCTGCGTCAGCGGAGATGGCCAAAGAATTGGGGGCTTTTAAGGCGTTATCCGCCAACCGGGAGCATATGTTGCGGGTGATCCGCAACCACCGGCGGGCTGCTTATCATGTGCCGGATGAAGAGTATGAAGGTTTGACGATCAAACCGATGGGGATTCACCCCACCCATTGTCCGCCGGAATTGTTGGAGGCGGCACGAGCCAGTTGGGACGAGGCGCTGGAGCTGGGAGAAAAATACGGCTACCGCAACGCCCAAACGACCCTGCTGGCTCCCACCGGTACGATCGGGCTGTTGATGGATTGCGACACCACCGGGGTAGAACCGGATTTTGCGCTGGTGAAGTTTAAGAAGTTGGCCGGCGGCGGCTATTTTAAGATCGCCAACCAGTCGATTCGGCCGGCGCTGCAAAACCTGGGGTACAGCCCGGAGGAGATTGCGGACATACTCGCGTATGTGACTGGCACCCTCCGCTTGGACGATGCCCCCCACATCAATCGGCAAAGCCTGAAGGAAAAAGGGCTGACCGATGAAGAATTGGATCGAATCGAAGAAAGTCTACCTGCGGTGTTTGAATTGCCGTTTGCCTTTAACAGCTGGACATTGGGCGAGGACTGCCTCAAAAGGCTTGGTTTCACCCCTGAACAGTACTTGGCACCGGATTTTAACTTTCTGCGTGCGATCGGCTTCACCCGGAGCCAGATCGAGGAAGCCAGCGACGTCATCTGTGGTTGCATGATGACCGAAGGTGCCCCCCACCTGAAGGAAGAGCATTATCCGGTTTTTGACACCGCCAATCCCTGCGGTAAGCGGGGGAAACGATTCATCCACTACATGGGTCATCTGCGGATGATGGCAGCCGCTCAGCCGTTCTTAAGCGGTGCGATCTCCAAGACGATCAACATGCCTCACGAATCGACGGTGGAAGATATCCAGCATGCTTACTATGAAGGCTGGAAGCTGGGATTGAAGGCCGTCGCTCTGTACCGGGACGGCTCTAAGAGTTCCCAGCCCCTCAACGCACGTGGGGATGATCAAGCCGATGAAGAGGAAGCGGCCGAAACCGCCGCAGAACCCTTGGAAAACACAGGGGCGAACATGGCGGCGGCTACCTCTCAGATCAAGGAAATCTACGCCAAAGGACATGTCCCCAGTGTACGCCGCCGCCTGCCCAGCAAACGGGAAGGAATCACGCAGGAAGCCCGCATCGCCGGTCACAAGATCTTTGTCCGGACCGGTGAGTATGAAGACGGCACCCTGGGCGAGATTTTCATCGATATGCACAAGGCGGGGAGTACGATGCGCGGGATGGTGGATGCTTTCGCCGTCGCGGTTTCCCTGGGATTGCAACACGGGGTGCCGCTGGAGAAATACGTCAACTCCATGACGTTTACCCGTTTTGAACCGGCAGGGACGGTAAACCACCCCAACGTCAAGATGGCCACCTCCGTGGTGGACTACGTCTTCCGCATCTTAGGGATGGAATATCTGGGACGGACGGATTTTGTCCAGGTACCCCCGAAACAGGAGGAACTCCGTCTCCATGCCAACCGCTGGAAACGGGAGAAAGAAGAAAGTCTGGAAGCGGCGGAGCAGGCGAAAACGCCGGAACATGCCAGCTCTGAAGTGGAACAAGCCTATCAGGAAGTAACAGGCGGACGCGAGGCGCCCCAGGACAACCTGGAGGCTATTCGGGCCAGCAGCGGGGCTCCACTCTGCATTGAATGCGGTGGAATGACCAAGCGCAACGGCTCCTGTTATGTTTGCTTAGATTGCGGAGCGACCACCGGTTGCTCCTGATCGCCAGTGAAACAAAGACCCGCACCGTGATTGGTGCGGGTCTTGTTTTTATCCGTTCTGATCCAAAAATTTCTTAATCACTTGAAGCAAAGGGGCGGGATCAGGTTCCTATAGGTTGTGATCGGAACGGTGAGGTGTCAACTGATTCATCCATTTCGGTAATCCGTGAGCCGATTCGGAAAGCCCAGGAGAAAACAACAACGGTGCCTTATTTTCCATATCGGTTACGCTCTCCCATGTACTTTCCCAATCAACTGCGGCTCGCCGTTTTGGCCAGTACAGCCCGAATCGTGGTGTAGGAGATATCATCAGGTAGAGCCTCTTTGATCGGCTTCAGATGGGTTCCACCGACCTGGCGGATGGCTTGACGGACGCGCTCTTCCTGTCCAGCGGGAATGAGGCGGTCCCAGTCGATGGGGTAGCCCTCAGCAGAACAGCGGACCAGGTGACTTTCCAAGGTGGTAGCGGCCAGCTCCCGTCTGCGCTGGATTTCATCGAGCGACAGGCCTTCCACTTGCCATAAACGCCACGTAATCATATGGCTGGGTTCGTTGTCGTCCGTCTCATTTGAAAGAGTAGCAGCCGCTTTTGCCTTGCCGGATTCCATGAGAGGCAGATCTTTCTGCTCTGCATGTTCCCGAATCACCTCCAGGAATGCTTCCCCGTATTTGTCCCGTTTCTGCTGTCCCACTCCTTTGACAGCCAGTAATGTGTCTGCATCTCCCGGAAGCATGCGGGCCATCTCCGTCAACGTGCTGTCGGGAAAAATCATATACGGGGGGATCTGCTCCCGTCGGGACAGTTCCAGGCGCCGCTCCCGCAGCTTTTCAAATAATCCTGCGGATCCGGGGGCTGCCACTTTCTTTTCTTTTTCGACCCGAAGGAGGACGGAACGCTCCCCTTTCAACACTTCAACGGCGGCAGGGGTGAGCGTCAGGCGGGGAAATTCGTCATCGGTAAAGCGAAGATACCCTTCCGCCGCCAATACATGGATGCGGTGGGTAATCGCTTTCTCCGTCAAATTGCGCAGCAGGCCGTATGTAGGAAGGCGGTCCAATCCGAATTCCTTCACCCGTTTGTCCCGGGAGCCTTTCAGTACTTTGGCCGTAAGGGAGACACCGTAACGTTCCCGCATGCGGCGAACACAGGAGAAGATTTTCTGTGCTTCCACCGTGACATCTTCCCGCTCTCCTTGGTCGGAGCAGTTGGAGCAGCGGCCGCAGGGGGCGGCGGTATCATCACCGAAATGAAGGGCCAGTGTTTCTTGGAGACAGCGTTGAGTATGACAATATTCCCGCATCTGTTGGAGTTTCCGACGTTCCCGCTCTTTTAACTCGGGTGCGAGTGAGCCGTTTTCGATCAAGAATGATTGCGTTCGGACGTCACCGGGTGAGAAGAGAAGGATGCAATCCGCCGCTTCTCCATCTCTTCCGGCCCGGCCTGCCTCCTGGTAATAGGATTCGAGATTGCCGGGCATCTGCCAGTGGATCACGAAGCGGACGTTGGATTTATCGATCCCCATCCCGAAGGCGTTGGTGGCTACCATGACCTGCACCCGGTCAAAGGCGAACGCTTCCTGGGCTTGTCGCCGCTCCTCTTCTGTAAGCCCCGCATGATACTTGGCTGCGGAAAGTCCGCGTTCCACCAATGAACGGTGAACCTGATCCGTTTCCTTTCGGGTGGCACAATAGATGATACCGGTCTCCCCCGGCCGTTCCTTCAGATAACGGGTAACGAAGTCCCGTTGATCCACCCCGTGTTTGACAGAGAAGGTAAGGTTGTCTCTCGTCAGCGGCGTGATGAAAATACGGTCCGAATGAATCCCAAGCAGTTGCGAGATATCGTCTCTCACTTCCTGCGTGGCGGTGGCGGTAAAGGCGGCCACGACCGGGCGCGGAGACAAGTTGCGGATCCATTGGGCGACGGAACGGTAACTGGGGCGAAAGTCATGTCCCCATTGGGAGATGCAATGGGCCTCATCGATGGTGACCAGGGACAGGGGAATGCTCTCCAGCATCGATCGGAACCCGTCCATCGAAAGGCGCTCAGGGGCGAGGTACAACATGCGGTATCGACCCTGGGCGGCACCCTGTAATCGCTCCCGCATTTCTTTAGAAGAAAGGGTACTGTTGATATAGGTGGCTTCGATTCCCACCTCCCGCAGCTGGTCCACCTGATCTTTCATCAGCGAGATCAGGGGGGATATTACCAGAGAGAGTCCGTCCATCAGTAGAGAAGGAATTTGGTAACATACCGATTTGCCGGCTCCTGTCGGCATAATTGCGAAAGTGTCATGTCCTTTCAGGATACTGTTTACTACTGCCTCCTGTCCGGTGCGAAAGGAATCATGACCGTAGTGGCGCTTCAGTATTTCCAGCGGTTTCATGGGCTCCTCCTCTCTGTCACACCGCCCGTTGAGGTGCTTATCAAAGTGGTCGGATCCATTATACCGGATAAGGCCGGCACAAGTCTTGCCGCGAATGCGCTAAAAAAGCCCCACCATTTTCATCCGGTGAGGCCTTATTCATGGAGGACGGTGGCGGCAACAGCATCAGCGATGGCTTGGTGGCCCGCGTTATTAGGATGAATCGGCTTGGGGCCGATCAGAGGGATATCGGATAGGGATCCGTTCCGATAGCCATCGATCCATCCGGTTTCCCTCCCGGTAAACAACTCATGCAGATTAATCAAAGGAATTCCCCAACGGTCAGCCGTGTCTGCAGTCTGAGAGTTAAAGGCATCCACCCAAGCTGTGGCAAAGGTGGAACGGGGAAATGGGTTATACTGATTGAGTAGGAATACAGGTGCGGGGGAATGATGACGGATTTGGTAAAGGATCAGATGTAAATTTCTTCGATAAGCAGCCACTGCTGATGAGAGAATGAGGGGCCGTCTGGTGAACCGGGACGCAAGGTATGCGTATAACAGGTCGTTGCCTCCGATCAGCAAAGTAATGACGCGAGCATACCGAATCAGCAAACGGACCCGCGGCGAAAACACGGTCCAGAACAGGGCTTCCTTACTGGTCGCCCCTTTTCGCGCCGCCCGTGATAAAGTCCAGGCAGGGCCGGCCCTTGCGAGGGTTCCGGTTACGAGTTTGGCGTATCCCCGTCCCGGAGAAGCGGCGACGCCGACTGTGATGGAATCACCTATCGCAAGATAAAGGGATGGGGAATGTCGCATAGACGTTCTCCTAATTCATTGGAAGTGGTATTCTAGTGTATGCATGATTCTGGAGGGAAGAAAGGGCCCTCACCCGAAGAAAAGTTGATCTGGAGGACCCAATCGTTCCGCCATGCCAAAGGAAGGGGACGCGTTTTGACGATCTACGCCATCAGCGATCTTCATCTTTCATTTAACAAACCAGTGGATCTTTATGGGATCCGGTTGGAACAGGACGTGGACAAGCCGATGGATATCTTCGGATGGAAGCGTCATTTTGACCGTGTCCGCGATCACTGGCTGGAGACGGTAAAACAAGAGGATACGGTACTCATCCCGGGAGATATCAGCTGGGCATTGCGCTTGGATCAAGCTACATACGATTTTAACTGGATCGGCCAACTTCCCGGGAAAAAGGTACTGTCTCCCGGAAATCACTGTTATTACGCCCAGAGTAAGAAAAAAGTCCGACAACATCTCCCTGAAGGGATGACTTGGATCGACGCGGATTACACTCTGGTGGAAGGGTTTGCAGTGGCGGCTACCCGGGGTTGGAATTTGCCGGGGGATAAAGGGTGGAATGAAGCAGAGGACCGTAAGATCTACGAACGGCAAGCGGGAAGGCTGCGTCTTGCGCTGGAGGCTGCAGCCAAGGAGCATCCCGATAAAGAGCGATTGGTGATGCTTCATTATCCGCCGGTCACCTCCCGGGTGAAAGAATCCGCTTTTATGGATCTGCTTCACGAATTTCAAGTGAAAACATGCGTATACGGACATCTGCACGGACGATCCCATCACGAGGCGGTGGAAGGAGTCATCCAGGGGGTAGAGTTGCAGTTGGTTTCCTGCGATTACCTCGATTTTCGGCCCATTGCAGTCCGCCTGAATCATACACCATCATGATCGGCGGAACGATCTGTCCAAGGCGAGATTGATGCTGAGATGTGAAAAAACCCGGTGTTGGGACAGGTCCCACCCGGGTTTTTGGTGTTTCACCGATATCCATTCAGAGCCAGCGGTGTTTCCTCGGCGACTGCTTCGACCAAGCATCCGCTGTCAATCAGTTTTGCCGCCTGTTCGATGTCGGGATGGTGAAGGCGATCATGAACGAGCGGCGGAATATGATTTCGAATGAGACGATAGGCGGGGGTGGTTCCCGCTCCCATTTCCCCAGAGGAAAACTCCAGTCCCTGGGCGGCGGTGATCCATTCAACGGCCAGGACCCGGGTTGCATTATCCAGGATGCGCAGCAACTTCCTGGCGGAAATGGAACCCATGCTGACGTGATCCTCCTGGTTGGCGGAGGAGGGAATCGAGTCTACGGAAGCCGGATGGGCCAGCCCCTTGTTTTCCGATACCAGGGCGGCAGCTACGTACTGTAGGATCATGTATCCGGAGTGAAGGCCGCCGTTTTGAGTTAAGAACGGAGGTAATCCGCTCAGCTGTGGGTTGACCAAACGCTCGGTCCTTCGCTCGGAAATATTGGCCATCTCCGCCATGGCGATTCCCAGATAGTCGGCGGCTAAGGCCAACGGTTGGCCGTGAAAATTTCCACCTGACAGGATCGCTCCTTCTTCGGGGAACAACAAGGGGTTGTCTGTTACCGCATTCAGCTCCCGGGTGACAATGGTTCGCACATGGGAATAAGCATCCCGGGAGGCCCCGTGCACTTGTGGAATGCATCGCAGGCTGTAGGCGTCCTGAACCCGCTTTTCCCCGGGCGCGGTCAGGCGGCGGCTAGATTGTAAAAGTGTGCGCATGGTAGCAGCGGCCTGAAGTTGGCCCGTTTGCCCCCGTGCTTTGTGTAACAGGGGGTGAAGCGCATCAGGGATTCCGCCCAGTGCTTCCATCGTCATGGCGGCGATAATATCGGCACTCAGGAGAAGCTTTTCGGCTTTTAGGATTGCCAAGGCTGAAAGGCTGGCCATCATCTGTGTCCCGTTAATCAGGGCCAACCCTTCTTTTGCGGCCAAGGTGACAGGAAAGTGGCCTTGCTCGTTCAAAACCTGCCGCGCATCCATACGCTGACCGCGGAAAAAGACCTCGCCTTCCCCGATCAGAGGGAGGGTCATATGAGCCAGGGGAGCCAGATCGCCGCTGGCTCCCAACGACCCTTGACTGGGAATGACCGGATGGATTCCATCGTTAAGCAGACGAATCAAAGCCTCTACCGTGGTTGGACGGATGCCGGAACAGCCTCTTGCCAAAGCGTTGGCACGCAATACCATCATACCCCGAACCACTTCTTCAGATAAGGGCTCCCCCACCCCGCAAGCATGGCTTTTAATCAGGTTGCGCTGCAGTTCCTCGGATTGATTCCGGTCAATGACCGTGTCACTGAATTTGCCGAATCCTGTGGTGATTCCATAGACCACATCTCCACGGCAAACGGCTTCTTCCACCATCAAGCGGGAACGTTCCATCGCTTTTATCGCCTCAGGAGCCAGTTGGACGGGGCGATGCTGAAACACGACTTGTTCCCATTCTTCCAGTGTGAGTTGGTGACCGTTAAGCAAAATGGGTGAGACTGTCATAGTAGTGCGTTCCTCCTTTATCGAAGAAAAGGCTGCAAACGAAAGGGACCGGTTCGTGGACCGGTCCCTGCTGTTTCTCGAATATGTGTTCTTATTTTTTGGGGGTAGTCGTGTCATCGGTTTTAACCTCCGGATAAGGTGAGAGTACCCAAGCAACTCTTTCTCCGCGGACATAGAATGATAGGAAAAAATAGTTGTCAGGAAAAGAGTGAGAATGGATGAAATGTTCCGGACGCAACCTCTTGAAAAACGGAAATTTTCACTTTCATGTCGCTCCATGGCGAGGGAGCGGGATTCGCTTGGTTCCCAATCCTGTCAAAAAGGGAGATACTTCCTTGGCCATGGGCAATAACAGTGTGGTGTACCAAAACATACAGACAAACATGGAACGTGGGTGTCCGTATTATTTACTGTTTCGTATTTTCAACAACCGTGCATCGGCTACGCCGCCCCAACTGCTTGTCACTGTTTCGTACTTGGATGGGCAAAGGCGTTTATTGCAGTCGACTCCGGTGTTGGTGGAACCGCCCTACCCCGCCACTCCTCAGTTTACCTCATTTTTTACGATTGTGCCTCCCCCTTCTTTTGCCACCCGAACCATATCCGTCGTTTTTTCCCTGCGACGGGGGTCTGTGTTGATCGATTACGTTTCAATTGCTGCACGGAAGGCCTGATCCGCCAACCCTTTCACCCTTGTCGTTTCACTGGACACGTTTTATACTGAAAAGGATAGTGAACAAGGAAAAGCGCAGAAATTTCTTTTTTGTTGGGATGACGACAGGGAGTATGAGCCATCCCAGTCTAATCCATACTTGTATGGAGGGTCTATCCGTGAAAACCATCATCCGGCGTCTCACCGTTTCCGCCATCCTGGTGGTCGTGTTGGCCGCTTGTTCGCAACAAGATACAGAGTTTTATTATGAAGGGGTGGCAGGCAAACAGTTTCCGGACTATGTGGAATCTTCTCCTGTGGAACACGTCAAAGTAGCGTATGCTTATGCCGCCGATCATCCGGAACAGTTGGAGTATATCCCTTGCTATTGCGGATGTGGTTCCATCGGGCACGGAAGCGTGAAGAGTTGTTTTTTAAGCTCTGAATCCGACCAGGACGTTTCCTATGATCCGCACGGAGCCGGGTGTGAAATATGCGTTCAAGTGGTTCTCGATACAATGAAAGGAAAACAGGAGGGTCAATCCCTGCAGGAAATCCGGCAAGAGATCGATCGCCGTTACGGAGAGCGGTTCGTCCCCACGGATACCCCTGAACCGCCGCCAGACATGTAATGGTTGACTCGTGGCTCGTTGTCGATTTTCTCACCCGGTCATCAGCCGGGTTTTTTCCTTTCAACATGCTTCATCGCTTATACTTATTGGAGGGATGATATTGAAAATCGTAGCCGTATCCGGAAGTATGAACCCGGAGTCCACCACGCGCCAGGCTGTCGCGATTGTGATGAAGGCAGCCATCGAAGCTGGCGCACATGCCGAATTGATCCATCTCGGCGATTGGAAGCTCCCCCTCTATGATTGTCGGACAGATGAATCCACTTACCCGGAAGCGGTTCACCGCTTTCGGGAGCGGATTAAAAACGCCGACGGTTTGATCCTGGGCTCTCCGCAATACCACGGCAGTTTGTCCGGCTGTCTTAAAAACGCCCTGGATTTCATTGGCGGAAAAGAATTGGAAGGAAAGTTCGTGGCCTTAGTCGGAACATCCGGCGGGGCTATGGGGGCGACGAATACACTAAACACCTTAAATGAGATCTGTCGCAATCTACATGCCTGGCCATTGCCTTCCACCCCATCCGTCCCCCGATCCTATGAAGCCTTTTTGCCGGATGGAACGTTGAAAGATATCCAACTGCAGAAACGGCTGGAAGGGCTTGGACGCCAGTTGGTACAGGTGATGGACCGTTGTGGTGAGCGGATACCCGTGGGTTGATAAAAAAGGATTTGTCCCATCCAAGTCGAAATGATGGGAAAGAAGGTTGTCCCCTCCGCTTTATACGGTCAAATCGTTTCCCGGTACCATGGTGAAGTATGATATACTTCACATGCGAAAACCCGGAGGAGACAGGATAGGGGGAAGGTTCATGCCGACGCCGAGTATGGAAGATTATCTGGAAAACATATACAAATTGATTGAGCAAAAGGGTTATGCCCGAGTTTCCGACATCGCGGAAGCGTTGGAGGTCCACCCCTCATCTGTCACCAAGATGGTCCAGAAGCTGGATGAACGAAAATACCTGGTGTATGAAAAGTATCGCGGCTTGGTCTTGACGCCCAAAGGGAAAAAGTTCGGGAAACGCTTGGTGGATCGACATGCCCTGTTGGAAGAGTTTCTGCGGATTATCGGAGTGAATGAAGAACGGATCTACGATGACGTGGAAGGGATTGAACACCATCTCAGCTGGGATTCCATCACCAGCATTGAGATACTGGTGGAGTATTTTCGCAATAACCCAGAGCGAATAGAAGAATTGCGGGCTTTACAAGCTGCTGCTGAAATGGAAGACGAAAACCGTTGAAATCAACTCCATGGCCGGACGATAGGGACGATTGCTCTTGCGATCCGTCGTAAATTGCCAGCCATGGAGTTATTGTTTGGGATGAACCATTCATACACTGAAGAGATGGGAGTTTACGGAGCATCATATATGGGGGGGGGATGTTCCATGCTCGCCGATGCGGTGTTTGAGGGTGGGGGCATCAAGGCTTTTGGTTTGGTGGGAGCGCTTCAGGTTGCGGAAGAGAAGGGATATCGATGGAAGCGGGTGGCCGGCACTTCAGCAGGTTCCATCATCGCTTCCCTGCTGGCTGCCGGTTATCGCAGTGAAGAGTTGTATCGGCTGCTTTTTAACCATAACTTTTCCACTTTTATTCCTGAACTGTGGTATCATCGGATTCCTTATCTCGGCCACGGTGTTCGCTTATGGGTGAAAAAAGGTTTGTACCCGAGCCTGCCCTTGGAACGGTGGGTGGGAGAGTTGTTGGCAAAAAAGAATGTGTATACCTTCGCCGATCTCAAAGAGAAGGAATGTTGCATCATCGCTTCCGATATCAGTCGAGGAACTCTGTTGGTGTTGCCCCGGGATCTGAAAGAATACGGGATTTCCGCGGACCGGTTCCCGATTGCCCGGGCGGTTCGCATGAGTTGTGCCATCCCTCTTTTTTTCGATCCGGTCAAATTGCACCACCGTCCTACAAAAAAATCGAGTGTTGTGGTGGATGGAGGGGTGCTGAGTAACTTTCCGGTTTGGCTGTTCGACCAGGAACACCCGCGTTGGCCCACTTTCGGTTTTCGTTTTTTATCGGAAACAGCGGGGGAACCCCGGGAGATTCATGGGCCCATCTCTTTGCTCCGTGCCATGTTCTATACGATGTTGGATGCTCATGACAACCGTCACATCAAGGAACAGGACAAGGTGAGAACCATTCAGGTGCCTGCGGACGGTGTCAAACTGACCGATTTTGATTTGTCCCCGGAAAAACGGAGAGCGTTGTATGAGGCGGGAGTGAAAGCGGCCCGGAGCTTTTTTTCCCGTTGGACATTTCGGGAATATCTGGCCTATCGAGGAGTGGAATCGACGGTCACCTGCCGGCTAAAACCATACCGATTAAAGGGAGGCGAACCCAATCGGGAGTTTAAGATAAACGGGTGAGTTCCTGACGCATCAAAAAATCCCAGTGAACTCACTGGGATTTTTTGATACGGAGGGTATCTTTTTTATTGCCGTCGATGACTCGAAAAGGATGCTTTTTCTTTTTGGATGTTTTCTTGTTTTTCCGATCCCGGGGGGATGGATGACGCGATCTCATTCCCGCCCCCCCTTTTTGTGGGTAGCTTAAGCGGATCAACCACTGGGGGGGACGTTTATAAAGATAAAAGATGATCCCAATCATGGCGAGCATGATTAGGGCGGTGGAGGTACGGTTGATCATCAGGTGGATGAAGCCGAAACCGACCAAGGCCAACAGGATCAATCGCCAAACTTTTTGCGTGTTGCTATACATGGCGCTATCTCCCTCGTTTCTTCAATGTCCCACTTTCAATTGGAGTGGGCGAGAGAAGAAGGGTTCACGGATTCGGACGTCCGCTCGTCCAGTTCCACCATACGGTTGAAAGCCGCAATCGCCACTTCTACTTGATCGTCATCGGGTTGTCTAGTGGTCAATTTTTGCAACCATAATCCCGGGTAGCCCAGGTAGGTCAACACAGGCACATCCCGAAGAGCGTTGGTCAGACGCAGCAGTTCATAAGACAAACCGATTACTACGGGAATCAGCATCAGGCGTGTAAGGATACGGTCCCAGACGTTGTCATAACTGAAAAACGAGTAGACGACGACACCGACCAGAATGGTGAGAATGATAAAACTGCTCCCGCACCGGTAATGAAGGGTGGATTGTTTCTGAACGTTTTCTACTGTTAATTTTACCCCTGATTCATAGGCATTAATCACTTTATGTTCGGCTCCATGATATTGGAACAGCCGTTTGACCACCGGTGTTTGAGACAGGAGCCACAAGTATCCGAGCAAGAGCAGGGTTTTAATGGCCCCTTCAATTAAATTTTGCAAAATGAGATTGCTGACCCAGCGGTCGAACAGAACACTGGCGAGAAATGCCGGCAGAGCGGTGAAAATCGCTTTACCGATGATAAGGGAGAGAATACCGACCAGGGCGACCCCCAGGATCATCTCCATTTTGGAGTGAGAGGCTTCTTCTTCAGGTTCTTCGCCCGGTTCCAAATCATAGCGGTCTGATGCAAACTGCAGATGTTTGGATCCGGAAGCACTCGATTCCAACAACGCGACCACGCCCCGAATCAATGGAATCCGCTTAAAGAATTTAAAGGGATTGTTTTGCTTCGTCAGTTCGTAGGTTTCAATCTCTCCATTTTTTCTACGGATGGCCGTCACTTGGGCCCGTCTTCCTCCAAACATGACCCCTTCGATGACGGCTTGACCGCCATATGCGTTTCGCGTTGCTGCCACGAACCACTCCACCACCTCATGCTGTTTTCTTCAAATCGGTTTTGTTAGTTTTCTCATTGTAACATATCTCCAGCTGATTCCAATGGGGCTTTCGGAAGGTTTTTGTGTATTTTTGTCTTCATTTCAAAATGGGTTCTCATGTGCTGCTGAAGATGAGGGAAGACTGATTCCGCAGGCGAAAACCGATTTCATCCCGGTTGGATTGTGATACAATGACGAAGGGAACGATGAGGGGGGAGTCTGATGAAACCGGTGTTGGTACTTCATGGTCCCAACTTAAATCGCCTGGGCAAACGGGAACCGGATGTGTACGGGTATGAAACCCTGTCGGATGTAAATGCCCGCTTGACGAGGCGGGCAGCTGAATGGGGGCTGAAGGTGGACTGTTACCAATCCAACCATGAGGGGGCGTTGATCGACCGCATCCATGAAGCGGAAGGAAAATACGTCGCCATTATCATTAATCCAGGGGCGTTGACTCATTACAGCTACGCCTTGCGGGATGCGCTTGCATCGGTATCCGTTCCCGCGATTGAAGTACATATTTCCAATATTCATCAACGGGAAGACTTTCGCCACGTATCGGTGACCGCTCCGGTTACCCGCGGCCAAATCGTGGGGTTTGGAACCGTTGGTTATGAGTGGGCGCTGGCAGCCGTACCTTCGCTGTTATCGGAAGGAGAAGGGAGTAAGGAGCGATGACCACACGCCTCGAGCGGCTGCGGAAATGGCTTTCCAAGCGGAACTTGGAAGCCCTGCTGGTCACTCACCCCGTCAACCGACGCTATCTGACGGGCTTTACCGGCTCGTCCGGTTGGGTGCTGGTCACGGGTGATCGGCAGGTTCTCATTTCCGATTTTCGTTATACGGAACAGGGAAAAGAGGAGTCGCCGCACTTTTCTTTTGTCGACCATGGAGGAAATCTATTGAAAGAAGTGGCTCGTCTCTGCCGGGAAGCGGGGGTATCGACACTGGCATTTGAAGAGGCTCACCTGACGGTCCGAGTGCATCGTCAGCTGATGGAAGCCCTGGAAGGGGTGGAACTCCGACCGGTAGTCCAGGTAGTTGAAGAACTGCGCCAGATTAAATCGGAAGACGAGGTGGCGATCATCCGTCAAGCGGCCTCGATCGTCGATACCGCCTTTGAAAAGATCCTGGAGAAAATAAAGCCGGGAGTGACCGAGCGGGAAATCGAAAGCCACCTGGAAATCCTGATGCGGAAACAAGGAGCGACTTCCTCCTCTTTTGATATCATTGTGGCTTCCGGTCCGCGCTCGGCCCTGCCTCATGGCGTGGCCAGCGATCGTGTGATGCAGCGGGGGGACCTGGTGACCCTGGATTTCGGCGCTCTCTACCAAGGGTACTGCTCCGACATGACCCGAACGGTCGTGTTGGGACCACCTGCCGACTGGCAGCGGGAAATTTACGGGATTGTGTTGGAAGCGCAGCAAAAAGCAGTAGCAGCCATTCGGCCGGGCATTACCGGACAGGAAGTGGACACCGTCGCCCGTGATCATATTAATGCAAACGGGTATGGTGATCAGTTCGGTCATAGTACGGGTCATGGCTTGGGAATGGAAGTACATGAGGCGCCAACCCTCTCCATTCGGGGCAAGGAGCCTTTGGAACCGGGAATGGTGGTTACAGTGGAGCCGGGTATTTACCTGCCCGGCCGCGGCGGTGTCCGGATCGAAGACGATGTCTGCGTGACGGAGAACGGGTATGAAGGTTTAACCTTCAGTCCCAAAGAATTGATTATTTTGGATTGACCATCGACAAGGAGGATCTACGTACCATGATTTCGACCAACGATTTTCGTACGGGTTTAACGATTGAACTGGATGGACATGTTTGGCAGGTGATGGAATTCCAACACGTAAAGCCGGGTAAGGGGGCAGCCTTCGTCCGTTCCAAACTGCGTAATCTGCGAAACGGGAACATTGCCGAGCGTACGTTCCGGGCTGGTGAAAAAATGGAGCGCGCTCACGTGGAAACCCGTCAGATGCAGTATCTGTATGAGAGTGGCGGGGAACACACTTTTATGGATAACGAAACCTATGAACAAGTCAACATTCCCGGTGACACGATGGAACGGGAACTGAAATTCCTTAAAGAAAACATGAATGTTCACCTCGTCCTTTATAAAGGAGAAACCTTGGGGATTGAACTACCCAATACAGTGGAACTGGAAGTGGTGGAAACCGATCCGGGAATTCGTGGTGATACCGCAACGGGTGGATCTAAACCGGCCAAGCTGGAAACCGGTTTGGTCGTTCAAGTACCGTTGTTCATCAACGAAGGGGATCGCCTGGTGATCGACACCCGTAAAGAAGAATATATTTCCCGAGCATAAAAGTCGTTTCATGTTCGCAAGAAAAACAGCCTCTTTCCAATGAAAGGGAAGGCTGTTTTTTGTTGAGGAAGGAGTTCTAAAAGGATCTGTTGAAAATCATTTGAAGGATATCTCAAATGAAAAGAGGGAACCCGTTGAAATTTTCTGATTACCGTTATGAACGACCGGTTTTGGAGGAAATCAGCCGCTCCTTTAAGCAAGCGTTACAACGCTTTAAGGAGGCTAAACGTGTGGAAGAACAAAATGATGCCATCAAAGAAATAAATGAGATCCGAAAAACTTTTTCGACTATGGAAAATCTATGTTTTATCCGGCATTCCATTGATACAACCGATGAATTTTACAAAAGGGAACAAGATTTTTTTGATGAAACTGCTCCTGTCGTGCAGGAGTATGTTTCCATGTATTACAAAGAACTCGTTTCATCAAAATTTCGTACAGAACTGGAAAATCATTGGGGAAAACAATTGTTCAGGCTTGCTGACATACAATTAAAGACCTTTTCAAAGGATATTGTTCCACTCTTACAAAAAGAGAATAAACGATCCACGGAATATTCAAAGCTGGTGGCTTCCGCGAAAATTCCGTTTGCAGATGAAGAATATACGTTAGCCCAACTTCGGCCGTTTATAGAAGATCAGGATCGGGATATAAGAAGGAAGGCAATCGAAGCCAGCTTTCAATTTTTTGCGGAGCGGGAGAATGAATTCGATCACATTTTTGATGATCTTGTAAAGACGAGAACCGAGATCGCCCAAAAGCTGGGGTATAAAAATTTTGTGGAACTTGGGTATGATCGAATGAATCGTGTGGATTATAACCCCGAAATGGTTGGGGTTTTCCGGAAGCAGGTTGAAGATATGATCGTTCCCTTGACAATCAAATTAAAGGAGAGGCAAAAAAAACGAATTGGTTTCGATCCATTAAAGTACTATGATGAAGCCTATCAATTTCCAACGGGTAACCCGATGCCAAAAGGATCACCAGAGTGGATTATAGAGAAGGGTCAGGGCATGTATAAAGAACTCTCGCAGGAAACCGATCTGTTTTTTCGATATATGGTTGAACACGAATTGATGGATCTGATCGCAAAGAAAGGAAAGCAGAGCGGCGGATACTGTACGTATATTGAAAATTACCATTCCCCCTTCATTTTTTCCAACTTCAATGGGACGAGTGGGGATCTTCATGTATTAACCCATGAAGTGGGCCATGCCTTTCAGGTATATTGCAGCCGGCATTATGACATTCCTGAATATCGTTTTCCAGGCTATGAAGCGGCCGAAATCCATTCCATGAGCATGGAGTTTTTTACTTGGCCATGGATGAAACAGTTCTTTCAGGAGGATACGGATAAATATTTGTTTTCACATCTGAGCAGTGCGCTGTTATTTCTGCCATACGGCGTATCTGTTGATGAATTTCAGCATTGGGTGTATGAGCATCCACAAGCAACTGTCGATGAACGCAAAGCGGCCTGGCGTTCGATCGAAAAGAAATATTCTCCGTATAAGGACTATGATGGTTTTGATTATTTAGAGCGCGGAGGACTTTGGCAAAAACAGAGTCATATCTATCAAGCCCCATTTTATTATATCGATTATACGCTTGCGCAAATCTGTGCGTTTCAATTTTGGGTGATGATAAACGATAACCGGGAGCAAGCATGGACGAAGTACATCAACCTCTGTAAACTTGGCGGTTCCAAGTCCTTCTTGGAACTGATCGAAGCCGCCTCTTTACGTTCCCCTTTTGAAGAAGGCTGTTTGGAAGAAGTGGTGAAACACATCGATCGCTGGTTGGATTCTGTTGATGATACCGTTTTATAAGACGCTTCAAAAAACCGTCGTCATCATTTTCACGACGGTTTTTTTCTATATGAAGTGACTTACGGCCATAACCAGCTGAATAGTTTCATCAACAAGGCGGTAATGCCGGCCGCCATTAACGGCCCCACCGGAATTCCCCGTAAAAACAAGATACCGAAGATCGATCCCAACACCAAACCGATCATCATCTGGGGGTCCACTTTTAACAAATCCAGCCCTTTGCCGTTCATATAGGTGGCAATCGCTCCACCTGCGAGGGCGAGGATCCCTGGCCAGGAAGTGAATACAGCCCACACTTCTTTCAAAGAGATACGTCCAGTGGCAAAAGGAACCAAAACGGCAATGGTTAAAAAGAGAAGCCCGATTTCCAGGCCCCGTCGTTCCACTGCAGGGAAAAAACGCTCCAAATGGGTCAGCTTCAAGATAAGAAGCAGACTGGCCGCCGTGGCGATTATGGGGGAGCGTCCCAGCAACCCGATTACGATCAAGACCACCAAGAGTAATTCCGGTTTCATGGTCATCCCCTGTCCAACCGACTTTGTACATCTCTATGTCAGGACAAGGGCATTTATTAGGTCTTTCAAGGGACGAATCGGTCTTGGTGCCACGTTGGAACGATGGAATATCGGTTGATCTGAATACAATCGTAGATATCCCCCTGCCGTCCTCGCGCTTTTAGACGCTGTCCGCTCCGGCCCAAAGACAAGAGATCTGACAACTGACCGTTTATGCTGCGGTACGCATGAAGAAGAGCGAGTCCTTCGTCATCGCAGGGGAGGGTGGGGTCTTCCTCTTTTAAATGATGCAGAATGCATCCGGCGGCGATGCCATCTTCCAGAGCAAACTCTCCCCGGGTTCCGGCACAGAGCAGGAGGATATCGTGATGGAGTGCTTTCGCCTTGTCGGCACAAGCTTTTGCATTGAGAAAACAGCCGATTAACACATCGGAGGCCCGGCTGGCTTTGACCAAGGCCCGGGTGCCGTTGGTAGTGGTCAATACAATGTCACGCCCCTTGATCCTGGAGGATGAAAAATCCGATGGGGCGTTGCCGAAATGAAATCCTTCCAGATGTTTGCCGTAACGCTCCCCGCCGATGAGGTAGCCCGCTTTGCCGAATTGACGCGCTTCCGCCACGGTTTCTGCCGGTATGATGGAAGCGGCTCCGCGGGAAAAAGCAGTCACGATGCTGCTGGAAGCACGGAACACGTCGATCACGATCACGGTCTTATGAACCAGCATCTCGCTTTTGAGAGCGTCAATACAAAATACCGTTTGTACGTTCACGTACGGCTCCCTCCCCTGAGCGGGGAAGGAAGAAAGGCATAAAATGTGTCGGAACGGAGGCCCCGTCGAAGGGATTCCACCGAGAGAATATCCCCTACCGCGATATTTCCCACATTGGCTTCCGGACCCAGCAGGCGAAATAAATGAACTTGTTGGGAATGCTGGGGACATTCCCAGATGAGGAACCGGTGATCGATTTCCTCTCCCACCTGCAGCAGGTAGTCGGAATCCAATTGTCCGTTGGCATCAAATATCCCCACGTTTTTTCCCGATTCACGCCCTTCCACAATCACGTAATCGGCTCCCGCTTCCATGTCCCGGTAAAACCCTGCAATCAGTTGGCGGATGGGAGTGGTGGACCCGCTTTCCTTTTTCCCGATTTCTGTTATGACGCGGAATCCACGGTTCCGGGCCGTTTGAATGGTGTCGATCCGTTCCTGTTCCGACAGCGAAATGGTGCCGTCGGAAATTTCCACCCATTCGAAGCCGATGGCCTGAAGAGTATCCAGATAGGGTTGAACGCCTTGTTGCTGGTAAGCCACTTCGAAAAAGGTTCCCCCGGGATACAGGTGGATGTCCGCTTCCCTGGACAGTCGCAGCTTTTCGGCCAACAGAGAAACGGGCGTCAGGACAGCGGTACCGAATCCCAGCTTCATAAAGTCGATATAGGACCCAGCCAATTGAATCACATCGCGGTACGCCCCCAGTCCCAGGCCTTTGTCGATCACCATGGTTAAGCCGCGGTCTCGCGGCTTTTCCTTGCGCTGACGGGTAGGATCTTTCAATTCCTCCCCCCAGATAAGGGAACAGGGATCCATGTTTGATTCCCTCGCTTTCGGGTGGTCAATTCCACCTCTATGGTATGCGAGGCAATCGGGACGGGTGCAACTGCCCAGCCCAGGACTCGCCCGAACCGATGATTCTTGTCAAGTGGGTTTCAGGTTACCCTTATGCAGGTAGAGGCGGCTTTGACCGTCTTTTCCCCGCAGCCGCTGGGGTTGGCGGATGGCCCATAAGGACAATAATCCCACCACGAGAGCAAGAGCCGCACTTCCCAGGAACAGCCACCATTTTTGATTGGCCAGAGCACCGAAAATCGGAGGCCCTAATGCGACACCTAAAAAACGGACACTTCCATACAGGGAGGTGACGATCCCCCGCTCTTTGGAACCCACGGCGGAGGTGATTAAGGTGTTGAGACAAGGAAGAATCAGACCAG
The DNA here is from genome assembly GCF_031454155.1 of Desmospora profundinema. GTDB lineage: Bacteria > Bacillota > Bacilli > Thermoactinomycetales > DSM-45169 > Desmospora > Desmospora profundinema. The sequence continues at coordinate 653,593 of NZ_JAVDQG010000001.1, read as the reverse complement.
ATCCGGTTCCGATTCCGATGAGGATGGCGATCAACAGGTAAGTATTGGTGATGAAAGGAACCAGTGTCATTCCGCCGGCAACCATAAACAATCCCAGTACGATCAGCCTTCTCATCAATCGGGTTTTTTGTTTGACGTACCGGCCGGTAAGATACGATGTGGTGCACAAGGCCAAAAGGGGAATCGCCAGGATGGCACCTTTGAGCACGCCTTCGATTCCATATCGTTTTTCCAGAAAGTCGGACAAGAAAAACAAGACGCCAAACAGGATGAATAAGCTGACAGCCCCGGCTAAAAAAGCGACCAAAAGCCATCTTCCTTGCCGTTCCCATGTTTTCAGCAAATGATCTTTATACTGAGATAGGGGTTGGGCCTCCTTTTGCTTTTCGGATTCTTTTACGATATACCAAATACCCAGCGCGATGGGAATGCAGAGGATTGGAAAGAAAAAGAAGAGGGACCACCAAGTGATCAGTGCCAGAAGAGAGCCGAGAATGGGACTGACCACTTTGCCCATGCCATTGGCCGCTTCGATGATTCCCAGGGCTTGGCTTCGTTCGGCTTTCTGATAGAGATCGCTGACCAAGGCCATTGCAATGGGAGCCGTTCCAGCCGCACCTATGCCTTGTAAGATCCTTCCCGTCAGCATTAACCAAAAAAAACCTCCGCCCATCAAGGCGGCGATGCCGGTCACCAACCCTCCTGCTCCGTAAATGAGAAGAGAGGGAGCAATAATGGCTCGTCTACCCAACCGATCAGACAGAATTCCGGCAAAAGGGATGGTGATCCCCGCTCCTGCGGAAAATAAGGTGATCAAAAGGCTTACCTGAAATTTGGAAATCTCCATTTCAGACTGGATGGTCGGCAGGACCGGGATCAACATGGAGTTGCCCAAGACCATAATAATGGGAACTGAGCTGAGAATACTTAATACCCAAATTCCGGTTTTGGGTTTCGTATCGTTCGAACCGGCTTGTTCCGCAGCCATTTTTGTTTCACCTCATTATCAGCGAATTCCTTCGTTAGGTTCCCCAACTGCTTTCAAACTATCACTCGGGTATGGACGAGTCCGGTTGCGGTGAAACTACGGGTAACTTTATGGGAAGGGGCGAGAATCCTTGGAACATCAATCCAATCAATTGCGTCGGGATTTGGCGTTTATCCAAGGTCTGATGGAAGGGAACGGCGACTTGGGAAACCGCCCGGAAGGAACGGTTTTAAAGCGTCTGGTTTCTGTTCTGGATGAGATGGCAGAGGAGAACGAGCAACTCCGCCTGCGTCTGACTGAACTGGAGGAGTACGTGGAGGCCGTGGACGAAGATCTAAATGAGCTGGAATTAATTTTGTATGATGAGGATGAAGAGGGAGACGAAGAAGAAGAGGACATCGGATACTGGGAGGTTGAATGCCCGGAATGCCAACAGCAGGTTCTGGTGGACGATGAGTTGTTGGATGATGAAGAAGTGGTCGATATTATGTGTCCGCAGTGTGACCGTGTCCTGCTGGCGGACGAGGAAAACGACAAGGCGAAAGCGCATCCCACCCATTAACCGCGACAGATAGAAGATTGGAGAAACTACCAAAAAAAGCAGGTCCCTTAAGAGGGGCCTGCTTTTTTAGGCCAAGGGTCATAAAGATTGTCCCTGTGCCATAACCATTAGGTAAATCCGGCATGGACAGGAGGTGTGTGTCATGTCGTCTCCGGTTTTGGAAGTCCTGCCTCTCTCCATTCGCGAAATGCTAGAATCCCTGCCTCACTCCGTTCGCGGACGATTAGAAGAAGTGCGGATCCGAGAGGGACGGCCGCTGGAAGTGATTACACCGGATCGCAGCTGGTTTTTGGGTCCATCCGGTTTGGTCCAAGGATCGGAACGGGCCTATTTCCCCGACAGAGAAGACTGTGCCAAGATGCTCAATCTAATCAGCCATCACTCCTTATATGCCTTGGAAGAGGAACTGCGGAGAGGATATGTCACGATTGAGGGAGGGCACCGGATTGGTTTGGTTGGAAGGGCTGTGGTGGAAGGAGGGCAAGTTCGACGTTTGCGCTCGGTTTCCGGATTTAATCTGAGAATTGCCAGGGAGGTGCGGGGGGTCGCCGGGGGAGTGATTCCTTATCTTCATCATAGAGGTCGTCTCTTCAATACTTTGATTGTCTCGCCTCCCCAATGTGGAAAAACCACCCTGCTTCGCGACCTGGTTCGAGTGGTGAGTGAGGGGGAAAGAGATCTTCCTTCCCACAAGGTGGGGGTAGTGGACGAGCGGTCCGAAATTGCCGGTTGTGTCGAAGGAGTTCCCCAACATGATATCGGTCCCCGTACCGATGTACTGGATGCCTGTCCCAAAGCGGAGGGGATGATGATGATGATCCGATCCATGTCTCCGGACTTGTTGGTAGTGGACGAAATCGGGCGACATGAAGACGGTGAAGCCGTGTTTGAAGCGATGCACGCCGGAGTTCGTCTCTTCACCACCGCTCACGGCCGCTCCCTGGAGGAGGTGTGCCGCAGGCCCACTCTTTCCCGGCTGATCCGGGAATCCGCTTTTGACCGGTTGGTACTGCTCAGCCGAAAAAAGGGTCCGGGCACATTGGAAGGGATCTACGACGAATCCTTGCAACCGTTGCCTGGGAAGGAACAAAGGGTGAAAGTCCGGTGATCAAGCTGGTGGGAGCCGCTTTTATCTTGTTTGCCTCCACGGCGGCGGGTTTTTTGACGGCCAAACGCTATGCGGATCGTCCCCGTCAAATTCGTCAACTTCGCTCCGCGCTGTCCCTGTTGCAGACGGAGATTACCTTCGGTTCACGGCGACTGGATCGGGTGTGTTCGGACATTGCTCATCGGGAACCGGGGCCGATCGGAAGCCTGTTCGGTCGGGCGGGAACGTATATGGAACGGCTGGATGGAGCCTCCACCTTTGAATGTTGGCAACAGGCCGTGTTGGAGGTGTGGCCGCATACCGTCCTGAAGGATCCGGAAAAGCAGGTGCTGATCGATTTTGGCAAAACCCTCGGCATCTCCGACCGGGATGATCAGTTGCAAAACCTGCGCCGGGTGCAAAAGGCGTTGGAAAAAGAAGAGACAGATGCAAGGGATGAGCAGAGTCGCTATGAACATATGTGCCGCAGCTTGGGGGTGCTGGGCGGGGCTTTGATCGTGATCTTGATCTATTAGGTGGGGGGAGACACCGATGCCATACAACGTGGACGCCATTTTTCAGATAGCGGGGATCGGGATTATTGTCGCCATGATGCATACCGTGCTCAAACAGATGGGAAAAGAAGACTACGCCCATTGGGTCACATTGATCGGATTCATTGTGGTGTTGTTCATGGTGGTGATGCTGGTCCAGGATTTATTCCAAACGATCAAACGGGTGTTTTTATTTCAGTGAAGTAAGGGGGCGGTCCACTTGGAAATCATCCAGGTGGTGGGTTTGGGCCTGATCGCTACCTTTTTGATCCTGGTCATTAAAGAGCAGAAGCCGGTTTTTGCTTTTTTGTTGGCCACTTTTACCGGAGTCGTTATCTTTCTCGCCTTGATCGGAAAAATCGCCGACGTTCTCCATGTTCTGACCCGATTGGCTGAACAGGCGCGGGTGAACACCTTGTTCCTGGAGACCATCCTGAAAATTATCGGTATCGCCTATATCGCCGAGTTTGGTGCTCAGGTGACACGAGACGCAGGACAGGGTTCCATCGCTTCCAAGATTGAATTAGCGGGGAAGATCCTGATTATGGTGATGGCGATTCCCATCATTACGATGATGATAGAGACCGTGGTTCAAATTCTCCCTTCATAAGGATGGTTTCCATGTGTAACCACATCCGCCCGATCGTCACTTTTTTCTGTCTGCTGCTTCTTCTTCCTGTTCCTGTTGTAGCCGGGAATGAGGCGGAGACGCTGGAGGAAAAAGTGATTCAAACGCAGTTGGATCAATTGCAGACGGAAGAAGTGGAGTCCTTTTGGCGGGAATTGCGGGAGGAATACGGCCGCTTTCTTCCAGGGGAACAGGCAGACGACGTATTCCAATGGGTGTTGTCCCAAGAAAGGGGGTGGGGGTTAACCGATTGGGGCAAAGCGCTTGCCGCTTATCTGTTCCATGAGGTGTTGTATAACGGCAGGTTGCTGGGCACCATTATCGTTCTCACCGTCTTTAGTATGATCCTGCGTACATTGCAGACGGCCTTCGAGCGGAACCAGGTAAGTAAGATCGCCTATGCCATTGCGTTTATAGTGATTATCATCTTAGCGATGGACAGCTTTTCCATTGCAGTGGAATCGGCGAAAGCGGCGATCAGCCGGATGATTGGTTTCATGCTGGCACTGGTCCCGCTGGTATTGACCCTGCTGGCCTCCATGGGAAACTTCGGTTCGGTGGGGATGTTTCACCCGATGATCGTGCTCATGATCCATGTGATCGGGACCCTGATTCACACCGTGGTGTTTCCGCTTTTGTTTTGCTCCGCGATCCTGGGTATTATCAGTGCCCTGTCGGAGAAATACAAAGTGAACCAATTGGCCAATCTGTTGCGCAAAGTGAGTGTGGGCCTTTTGGGAACGCTTCTGACTGTTTTTCTGGGAGTGATCTCGGTTCAGGGAGCGACGGCGGCGGTCACCGACGGCGTGACCATCCGGACTGCCAAATACCTGACCGGCAACTTCGTCCCGGTAGTGGGAAGGATGTTCTCCGATGCGGCAGACACGGTGGTGGGAGCGTCGTTGCTGGTGAAAAACGCGGTCGGGATGGCAGGGGTGGTCATCCTGCTGATCACAATCGCCTTCCCGGCTTTAAAGATACTCTCCTTGTCCCTGGTCTACAGCTTTTCGGCTGCCGTGATGCAACCGCTGGGAAACAACCCGATCATCGAATGCCTGAATATCATTTCCCGCACATTGATGTATGTGTTTGCCGCGTTGGCCACCGTGGGATTAATGTTCTTTCTGGCGATCACCATCATCGTGGCGGCGGGCAACCTGTCAGTGATGATCCGATAAAGTCAAACTTGGTTCAGGTGGATTTCCACTGAGGGTGGAGAGACTGATCCCATCTGTTGGGTAAGAGGGGAAGGAGATCGCCATGATTGAGTGGTTGAGTGACTGGTTGAAACAGATCGTCATTCTGGTGCTAATTGCCACTTTCCTGGATCTCCTGTTGCCCAACAATGCCCTGGAGCGGTATGTCAAGCTGGTGATGGGACTGTTGATCATTTTAGCGATGCTGGTACCGATCTTTGACCTTTTCCATGCAGACTGGGATTTTACGGATTTTATCTTGGATCGAGCGGTTCAACAAGAATCGTTGGATCCCATTCACAAGATCAAACAGGATGCGAAAACATTGGCGGGAAATCGGGAAGGATTGGTGCGGGAAGAGGTGGAGCAACAACTGGGAGAGAGCATCGGTTCGGAGGTTTCCCAGCGGTTCAAGATGGAAGTGACAAGCATCACTGTCCAACTAGAGACTGGAGATGACGGATCAGTTGATGGAATTAAACAGGTTCGGATCACACTCCAACCGGCGACCGAAAAAAAAGAAGGGAGCCGACAAACCAGACCGGTGGATGAGGTGAGTCCCGTGATTGTGGATCTGGATAAAAGGGGGGAATCCCCGCCGCTGGACCGGAAGCAAGATGGGCGAAGTGCCGAGATCGCCTCATTTGTGGCGGAAAAATGGGAAATGCCCGTCGGGCGGGTACACGTGACGGTGGAAGAAGGTTCTTGAGGGGGGAATCCAGGTGTTGAAGCGATTGTTGGACCGGGTGGAGCAATCGTTGGGGGGAGGGGAGCAAGGGACGAAAAAAGTGGGCACCTTCCGGTGGCTGTTGATTATCGGTTGCCTGGGTGTGGCCCTGATGATTCTCTCTTCTTTCTTTTCCGTCCATGATGATGTCCTGCCTCAGGAATTGCCTTCGGGCAAGGAAGATGAGACTAGCGAAAAGGCATGGAACAGCAAAAAAAGTAACACGATGACAATGAAAGATTATGAATCGATGTATGCCAGCGAGTTGTCGGAAGTGTTGGGGAAAGTGGTCGGGGTGGATGATGTCTCCGTCATGGTGAATCTGGAATCTTCGGAAGAAGAAGTGGTGGAGAAAGATATCAGAAGAAACGAGCAAGTGACCGATGAGAAGGATCCCAAGGGGGGGACCCGCAGGATCCAGGAAAGCAGTAAAGATGAAAAGGTGGTGTTGCAACGAGGAGGAGATGGAGATGTGCCGATTGTGGTGAAAAAGGTGAAGCCGAAGGTGAGAGGCGTGTTGGTGGTCGCCAAGGGAGCGGAAAATCTGCAGGTGAAAGCGGCGATCATCGAAGCGATCCAGCGAGTGTTGGATGTGCCGGTCCATCGCATTTCTGTTTTGCCAAAAGGATAATGGGGAGGGTGTCAAATGAACATGAATAAGCAGACGGTTTGGTTGGTTACCATGCTGACCTTGATGGTGGTCCTGTCGGCATACTATATCGTGACCGGTCCGGTGGAACCGGCCGGACCGGCGGCAGTGAACGATGATGAAGGGCTTGACGCCAAAGTGAAGACTGAAGAAAAAGAGCAACCCGCTGAATCCGGAAAGAAAGAGAAAGAAGAGGATCAGACCACTTCCAAGGAAGCAGAAAGCGATTACTTTGTCGGCTATCAATTGCAGCGAAATTCGCTTCGCTCCAAGATGACCGAAGAATACATGCAAATCCTGACCGATCCGGAAGCCTCAGAAAAACAATTGTCCGAAGCACGGGCCAAGATCGATGAATTGATGAAAGTGGATAAATCAGAGTCCGTGATGGAGGACCTGATCCGGGAAGAAGGGTTCCGTGATGCGGTGGTGATTACCAACGAAAACAACTTTGTCGATGTGATTGTCCAGTCTGAAAAGATGTCCAATGAACAAGTGGTCAAGTTGGTCAGTATGGTGAAGCAACACATGGATGTTCCTGCCCAACACGTATCCGTCGCCTATCGGGATTAAAAAAAGAATGACGCAACCCTCTCGTTATGGAGGGTTTTTCTTTTTCACTCCGCGGGCAAAAAAGGGCAAGATTGATTCCTCCGTTCGGACAACGTAAAATGAACATAGGTTTTTTTATGTTTTCCGGGGAGAAACCGTCGCCGACCGTGGCTAAGACAGGCTCTTTTGCGTCAAAGACGGTGGGAATCCCCTTCGCCTCATCTTTCCAATATAAAAATCAGATCCGTACATACGGGAGGAGTAGACGAGATGAAAATGCACGAGATTCGGGAACTGATTCGCTTAGTGGATGAGTCCGAGATTGATGAATTTGAATTGGATAATGATGGAACAAAAATTGTGATCAAGAAGAAAGTCGGCGAGCGGAGGGCAGTTGCCGCGCCCCAGGTGGTGGAAGAGCGGCCGGCTGTATCGGAGCCGGCTGCCCAACCTGTCGCCGCACCGACGGCTTCGGTACCGGCCCCGGCCAAGGAAGCACCGGCACCGGACGCGGTGGAAGCGGAAGATGAAAGTGGTCTCCATCAGATTGTTTCTCCGATGGTGGGAACCTTTTACCGAGCCCCTTCCCCCGATTCGGATCCCTATGTGGATAAAGGCAGTCAAGTGAATGAGAAGACGATCGTCTGTATTGTGGAGGCCATGAAGCTGATGAACGAGATCGAGGCGGAAGTGAAGGGCGACATTGTTAAGGTACTGGCGGAAAACGGACAGCTGGTGGAGTACGGGCAACCGCTGTTTTTGGTTAAGCCGGAGTGAACAGCGGAGGGAGAGAGATCATGTTTAATAAGGTTTTGATCGCCAACCGAGGTGAAATTGCCGTTCGAGTGATCCGTGCCTGCAGGGAGCTGGGGATCGCCAGCGTAGCGGTATACTCTGAAGCAGATCGGGACGCCCTTCATGTCAAGTTGGCCGATGAGGCGTACTGTATTGGCCCGGCACCTGGCAGGGAAAGTTACTTGAATATGACCAACCTGATGAGCGTGGCCACCCTGGTGGAGGCGGATGCCATTCATCCGGGGTACGGATTTTTGGCCGAAAACGCTGATTTCGCCGAGCTGTGTGCGGCTTGCAACATCACCTTCATCGGTCCGGATCCGCAAGCGATCCTCCGTATGGGAGACAAAACCACAGCCCGGGATACCATGAAGGCGGCAGGGGTACCGGTTGTTCCCGGAACCGAAGGGGTGATTGAAGATGTGGAAGAAGCGGTGGAGACCGCCCGCAAGATCGGTTATCCCGTCATCGTCAAGGCAACTGCCGGCGGTGGTGGGAAGGGGATGCGTGTCGTTCATGGCGAAGATGAGTTAAAACGTGCCGTGAACACCGCCCAGCAAGAGGCGGAAGCCAACTTCGGCAATCCCGGTGTCTATTTGGAAAAATACCTGGTGGAGCCCAGACACATCGAAATTCAAGTGCTGGCGGACGGGTACGGGAATACCATCCACCTGGGAGAGCGGGATTGTTCCATTCAGCGGCGCTATCAGAAACTGGTCGAGGAAGCGCCGTCCCCTGCTTTGGATCCTGAGTTGCGGGAACGGATGGGTCAAGCGGCGGTGGCTGCAGCAGAAGCAGTTGAGTACACCGGCGCCGGCACGGTGGAGTTTCTTTTGGATAAGGACGGCCGTTTTTACTTTATGGAGATGAACACACGAATTCAGGTGGAGCACCCCGTTACGGAATTGGTTACGGGTGTGGATTTGGTGAAAGAGCAGATTTTGGTGGCTGCAGGACATGCCCTTAGCCTCTCTCAGGAAGAAATGGTCATCGAAGGCCATGCCATTGAATGTCGGATTAATGCGGAAGACCCGGACCGTAAATTTATGCCGACTCCCGGCGAGATCCGATTTTACTTGCCTCCCGGTGGTGTGGGGGTGCGAGTGGACAGTGCCGCTTATCCCGGTTATCACATTCCGCCGTATTACGATTCGATGATTGCAAAGCTGATTGTATGGGGGAAGGATCGACCGGAAGCGATTCGGCGCATGAAGCGGTCCTTGGCCGAATTTGCCATCGAAGGCATTAGTACTACGATCCCGTTCCATATGAAACTGTTAAATAACCGGAAGTTTAACGAAGGAGACTTCCACATCCAATTCCTGGAGAATACCAACCTCGATGAGGAGGATTAAACAGATGACAAAAGAAGAGCAGATGAAAGAAACGCACCAAACGGGACTGGGCAAGGTGGAGATTGCACCGGAGGTTATTCAAATTATCGGGGGGCTGGCTGCCATTCAGGTGGAAGGGGTAGCCGGAACCAGTGGGGGTGTAGTGGACGATATCAACCAATTCCTCGGGCGAAAAAACCCGAAACACGGCATTAAAGTGGAATTGGGTGAGGATGAATTGGAGGTAGCCGTCTCCATCATCGTCCATTATGGTCACCATGTACCCGATGTGGCGGTAGAAGTGCAACAGCAGGTTAAAGGTGCGATCGAATCCATGACAGGCTTGACGGTAAACAAGGTATTGATCCGGGTGGTGGAAGTGAAAATTGAGGGAGAAGCGGAGGATACACGAGAAACAGACCATCATCAACGGGTAAGATAATCGAATACCACCGGGAAGGGGAAATCAGGGGATGAATGCACAACACCGGCTACTTCTGCTCATCTTCAGCCTGATTCTGCTGGTTGTGTCAGGGATTGGAGCCCTGATCGCTTTCGACGTTGGCGTTGGTAAAGAAGAGACCGTCACCCGGTGGATGGCAAACGTGTACCATGATTCCCAGATCCGATGGCCCATATTGGTCACCAGTCTGATCCTGGTATTGGTCTCGTTACGCGTCATCATCCAACTATCGGTTAACCGGGATCGAGACAGAGGAGTCGATCGGATCACGGAATTCGGTCATGTCCGCATCTCGCTCAAGACGTTGGAGAGCCTGGCTTTACAGTCCGGAAACCGCATTAAGGGCATTTACGATCTATCCGCGCGGGTGCGGCATGACGACACGCATTCCTCTGTGGGAATCGGGTTAAAATTGACAGTGGACGGGGATATACCGATTCAAACGTTGTCTGAGGAGCTGCAACAAACGGTAAAAACGCATGTGGAAGAAGTCGCAGGAGTGACTGTTCACCAGATTTCCGTTTACATAGCCGACACTGTCCAGCCGGATCGAACACCGATCCCCATGGATTGAGAGGTGCGCCACAGATGGAACAATTATGGGAAACGCATCGTGGAAGGTTGACGGGCCTGGTGATTGGCCTGATTTTGGGACTTATCTATCTGATTGCTGGTTTTTGGAAGGCGATTGGTTTTGGTGCTTTTCTCTTGGCCGGTTATTTGATTGGGCAACAATTGGACGACCGCGATGGATTTAAGGATATGCTGGAGACGGTCAATCCCGGAAAATGGTTGCGAAAATGACGATCCCAGCCCTTTCGGCTCGGGGTCTTTTTTAGGGGGATGCGAATGTCCAGACGAAAAGTGCGTGAGAAGGCGTTGCAAGCATTGTATCAATTACAACTAAACAAACAGGACAAAGAAGAATGGTTGCGACGGGAAGATCGGAAGCTGGCTGATCCGATCGATCCCCGGGACCGAGAGTTTTTCGGGAGGTTAGTACAGGGAGTGATACAAAATCAAGAGCAGCTGGATCAACAAATTGAAGGATATTTAAAAAAAGATTGGACCCTTTCCCGACTCTCTTTGGTTGATCAGATGATTTTGCGACTGTCTGTATATGAACTGCTTCATGAACCAGATATACCGAATCGCGTTAGCTTAAATGAAGCGGTTGAGTTGGCAAAAACATTCAGCGGCGACGAATCTCCCAAATTTATTAATGGTGTGTTGGCCAGCTTCCTGCGTGACCGACAAGGGGAGTAAACCGGTGGGGGGGAGGTTGGGATAAAATCGAACATTCAATGAGAATAGAAGTTGAATGTTCGTGTATTTTCTTTACAGTCCCACAGACAAAAGGTAAACTGGGGTCGTGGAAATTTTCCTGAAAGGGGTCATGCAGGGTGGTACGGGGAGAAGTGATTGATGGGAAGCAGATCGCGAAGGAGATTCGTCTTGAACTGAAAGAGGAAGTGGAGAGGCTGACACGTTTGAACGTGCGTCCGGGGCTGGCCGTGATTCTGGTGGGGGAAGATCCGGCATCCCAAACGTATGTCCGGGGGAAAGTTCGTGCCTGTGAAGAGGTGGGCATCTATTCAGAGTTCATCCAATTACCGGCAGAGACGTCTGAGAAGGATTTATTGGCCCGAATCGACCGGTTAAACCGGGATGCCGCCATTCACGGCATCCTTGTTCAATTGCCCTTACCGAAACAAATCTCTCCCGATCGGGTTATTGCGGCGATTGATCCGGAAAAAGATGTGGATGGATTCCATCCGATTCAGGCCGGCCGGTTGCTGACGGGATTGGATGCCTATCTTCCTTGCACTCCTCATGGTATACTCCAATTGTTGAAGCGGACGGGTATCTCTCTTGAAGGGAAGCACGCTGTCGTAGTCGGCCGCTCCAATATCGTCGGCAAGCCGGTTTCTTTGCTATTGCAGCGGGAGAACGCGACGGTCACCATGTGTCATTCCCGTACGAAGGATTTATCCTATCATACGCGACAGGCGGATATCCTGATTGCAGCGGTGGGCCGCTATCACATCATCGGAGCGGAGCATGTTAAAGAGGGAGCGGTGGTGATCGATGTGGGCATGAACCGCTCTCCGGAAGGAAAGTTGGCCGGTGACGTCGATTTTGAAGCGGTACGCACGCTTGCGTCCCATATTACGCCTGTACCGGGGGGAGTGGGTCCGATGACCATTGCCATGCTGCTTCATAACACGATTCGGTCTGCAGAGAGAATGGCCGCTTCGACCTGACGGCATTGAAATGGAGGGATCCCGGTTTGGAAACCAGGCGGCATCAGAGCGTTACCGAGCTGATTCAACACCTGGGTCACGTCATCGATCACGATGAATGGTTATCCCGGGTGTGGGTAGAGGGAGAGATCTCCAACTTTAAACATCATGCCCGCGGACATATGTATTTTACCTTGAAGGATGATCAGACCCGGATTCGGGCGGTGATGTTTGCCGGACACAACCGACGCCTCCGCTTTCGTCCCAAGGACGGGGATGATGTGTTGGTGCGGGGGCGTGTGGCTGTATACGAGCGGGATGGTCAAGTACAATTGTATGTCAGCTCTATGCAGCCCAAGGGTATCGGCGACCGCTTTCTGGCCTTTCAGGAACTGAAGGAGAAATTGGAGGCGGAAGGTCTTTTCTCCCCATTGTTTAAACAATCCCTCCCCTTTTTACCCCGGCGGGTAGGAGTGATCACTTCGGCTCAAGGGGCGGCGGTTCGCGATATTATCACGACGATCCGTCGACGCAGTCCGGTGGTGGATATTTTGTTGTACCCCGTTTCCGTGCAGGGGGAGGACGCTGCACCGCATATTGCTGCCGCCCTGGACGAGATGAATCGGCACGGGGAAGTGGATGTCATTATTGTCGGTCGCGGCGGCGGCTCTCTGGAAGAACTATGGGCATTCAATGAAGAAGAAGTGGCCCGGGCCATTCATCGGTCATGGATCCCGGTCGTATCGGCGGTGGGACATGAAACGGACACCACCATCGCCGACCATGTGGCCGATGTACGGGCAGCCACTCCTACGGCAGCGGCGGAATTGGTGGTCCCTCGTCATGATGAGCTCTGTCTCCGGATTAAGACGCTGCTCCAACGCCTGGAGCGAACACAGCGGCGACAGTTGGAAGCGGCCCGTTCCGATTGGACGCGGATGGTACGTCGCAGGGTGCTGCAACGGCCCGGTGCTCAGTTGGAACGGTTTGAGCAGCGGCTGGATGGGCTCACCGATGATTTGATTCGCTCGATTGGCTCCCGGTTTCCCCAATGGCGACATGGCCTCAAGCACAGGCGGACACTGCTTTTTTCCCATCATCCCGCCGACCGGCTCCCTTTTTTAAGGAATCGTTTGGATCAATGCACCTTGGAGGGGAGACGTCGGATAGAAACCCGACTGACCGCCGCGCGAAATCGGTGGCTCAGGCGTGTGGACCGTCTGGATGCCATCAGTCCGCTGAAAGTGATGGGGCGCGGGTATTCCCTCGTTTTTCGACATGGGGATGGAGAGCTGGTGAAAAGCGCCCGCAGAGTGGAAGCGGGCGACCTGATCCAGGTGAGATTGGCGGATGGACGTCTGAAGTGTCAGGTGTGGGGAAAGGAGGAGTGGATCGATGACGGAAAAACATCCGGCTCAGCAACTTCCCTTCGAAGAAGCGATGAAAAAGCTGGAAGAGGTGGTGGAACGTCTGGAGAGCGGTGACGTTCCCCTGGAGGAGTCGATTCGACTGTTTGAAGAGGGGATGCGGTTGTCCCGCATATGCGGGGAGAAATTGGACCGCATGGAGCAACAAGTGGAGATGTTGGTCCGAGAAAACGGGGATTGGGTCAAAAAACCCTTTGACCCACAGGAGGGTCGAGACTGAGTGGAAGCGATACAAATCTATCTCAAACAACGGGCGCAAGTGGTTGAAAAGGCGCTGGAACGCGATTTAACCGAGATGACCGGTGTGCCGGACACCCTGCGGGAAGCGATGAGATATTCGCTGTTGGCAGGCGGGAAACGGCTCCGTCCCATCTTGGTTTTGTCTGCTGCAGAAGCGGTGGGCGGGAAAGAAGAAGAGGCACTGCCGTTCGCATGTGCAGTGGAAATGATCCATACATATTCACTCATTCATGACGATTTACCATCGATGGACGATGATGATGTTCGACGGGGCCGACCCACCAACCACAAGGTGTTTGGAGAAGCAATGGCAATTTTGGCGGGTGATGCGCTCCTGACGCGCGCTTTTGGTTTGATGGCGCAAGGGGCGAGGTATTCGAACCTGGAACCTGCCAGGGTTCTGGCTCTGATCGCGGAAGGGTCTGCCCGTTCCGGTGCCGAGGGGATGGTTGGCGGTCAAGTGAAAGATATTCAAGCGGAAAACCGGTCCATTTCCCTAGAAGAACTTCAGGATGTCCACCGTTCAAAAACCGGAGATCTGATCACCTATTCGATTCGGTTGGGTGCCGGTGTAGGCGGTGCATCTGATTCCCAGTTGGAGGCGTTGACCGGTTTCGCCGAGCGATTGGGACTTGCTTTTCAAATCCAGGATGATGTATTGGACGTCATTGGGGACCAGGAAGCCATCGGCAAGCCGGTGGGCAGCGATGAATCCAAAAACAAGTCGACCTATCCCGCCTTGTTGGGGTTGGAAGAGTCACGAAATTGGGTACGCCGCTTGGTGGCGGAAGCCAAGGATCTGCTCGCTTCTGCCGGGGGAATGGATGATAGGCGCTTGACGGAAATCGCCGACTATCTTACCGTGAGGGATCGATAGTGTTCTTTTCACCATTGGCTCGGAAATCCCGTAAAGTGGCTTGCCGCGTATAGCGAGATGAATGTAATCGAGACGAGACTTGGTGCTTCGGGAGTGCATGGGAACGTAAATCGGAAAAGCAGGTTGACCGCCTCCCTCAGTGGGAGAACCCTGCCTTTGCGTTGTCGCTATCTGCAGGGTTATGATATAATAAGCCCAATGTTGGGGTGGCACAGTATTCTAGTCGGCTCACCTCCTCTGAAGGCGGGGCTAAAAATCCGCCAAAGGGCACAACGATGAAGTTCTTGGTGTTGGCTTCTGACGCCCAGTCGGGGGCTGATGCTGAGAGTTAAGGGGGAAGGGCGATCCACAAGGGCATGTGGGCGTTGACCCTCCCCCCGCGGAGGCCCAAGTGCGTGGCTTAGACGTCACCGAACGTCGGCGATGGCTTGGGGTAGAAACCTGCATGTGGGCGTGGGGACCTGATATGCAGCGTAGCCTGCCTTGAGTGGCTTTGCGGGGATTCGGCTTCACCGATGAAAGCAATGCTGCAAAAGAGGCTAGGGGGAAGGGAAGAGCCGCCGAGGAAAACTCCTAGACTGAATGCTCTGGCATGGCGGATCGGGGATTGAAGTGCGGACTAAGTGGCAATCCAGTCCAGCGTGTGGCAACACCGCTGAGGGAAGGGTAATGGGAAACCGCCTCGACGGCGACGACGGGGTCTCTTCCTTGGGAAAACCTACTGGACCTAAGCCGCAGTATTTACCCGGTTCGTTGCCACTCCACCGCCATACTTGCTTGATTAACGATAATAGAGTAGGTCTGATCGGCCGTTGGCGACCGGCCAACGGTTTGCCGCCGCCGGTCATGCCACAGCGGAAATGCCGGCCGCCCCCAGCGGTTCGGCATTCCTTCTTTAGGGGTTCAGTTTAAAGGAGTATGAGTGATGCATGTGTGATATTATAAGGCAATCGTTACGGTGGGCCATTTTGGTCAGTATCGTAACCGCTCTCTTGGCCATGGTACTTTCTCTGGTATCAAGCAGTTTCTTAAATGGCCTGCCGTGGCAGGGTGGTTTACTGGTGGTCCTGTTTATCGTGTTGATCGGAGTGTTTTTCGACATGTTGGGGATCGCCGCCACAGCTGCGGAGGAGCGCCCGTTTCATGCGATGGCCTCCAAAAAAGTGGCCGGAGCCAGACAATCGATTGGAATCGTTCGAAAGGCGGACCAGTTCGCCAATTTTTGCAACGACGTCATTGGCGACATCAGCGGAGTCGTCAGCGGGGCGGCGGGCTTTGCCGTGGCGGCCGCCTTGATTTTATCGATGGATCTGCCGAGCGGCAGTCATTTTATGGCGGAAACCCTGTTGATCGGCTTCATTTCCGCACTGACTGTGGGCGGAAAAGCGTTAGGTAAGTCGCTGGCCATCCGTTACGCCAATGAGATGGTCTTTCAAATGGGCCGGATATTCTATTTTCTTGAAAATCGATTTCATATTCGGGTATTCAACGTAAAGAATAAGAAAAAACGCAAGCGAAAGCGAGGGGTTCTTCGTGCACCTCGAACAGATTAACAGTCCGGAAGAATTAAAGAAATTGCCGGTTGAGGAGCTCCCCGGTCTGGCTGAAGAGATCCGCCATTTTCTCATGGAGAGCTTGTCGGTGACAGGGGGTCATCTCGCCTCCAACTTGGGCGTGGTCGAATTGACGATGGCCCTTCACTACCTCTTTGACAGTCCGCGGGATCAGTTCCTTTGGGATGTGGGCCATCAAGCCTACGTTCATAAGATACTGACCGGCCGCCGGGAAGACTTTCCCACTCTCCGGCAATATCAGGGGTTGTGCGGGTTCCCCAAGCGAAATGAAAGTGACCACGACGTGTGGGAGACCGGTCACAGCAGCACGTCTCTTTCTGCGGCGATGGGGATGGCAGTTGCCCGGGATTTAAAAGGGGAAAACAACCGGGTGATCCCCATTATCGGAGATGGAGCGCTCACAGGCGGAATGGCCTGGGAGGCGCTTAACCACATCGGAAATGAAAAACGGGATATCACCGTCATTCTTAATGACAACGAGATGTCCATTTCACCCAATGTGGGAGCGTTGCACAAATATCTGGGCCGTCTGCGGACACACCGTCACTATCACAAAGTGAAAGAAGAAGTGGAGTTTCTGCTGAAGAAAATTCCGACCGTGGGCGGAACGATGGCCGCGGCGGCGGAGCGCGTCAAAGACAGCCTTAAATTCCTGGTTGTTTCCGGTGTGCTGTTTGAAAAACTGGGCTTTACGTATCTGGGGCCTGTTAATGGCCATAACATGGACGAGCTCATGGAATGCCTGAAGCAGGCGGACCGGACCAAAGGTCCTGTCTTGGTTCATGTGGTTACGGTCAAAGGAAAAGGATACCTGCCTGCGGAACAGGATGCGGAAGGCTACCACGGGGTGGGGAAAAACTATAAGTTGGAAGCCAACAAAGGCGTGAGAAAAGTGACTGCCAAAGGCCCGGTGAAGTATCCCAAAGTGTTTGGTGACACGTTGATCCGCTTGGCCGAAGAAGATGAGCGTGTGGTCGGAGTGACGCCTGCCATGCTGGGGGGGTCCGGCATGAACGAATTTGCCCAGCGGTTTCCCGACCGTTGCTTTGATGTGGGCATCGCCGAGCAGCATGCTGCCACGTTTGCAGCAGGGTTGGCTACCCAGGGGCTCAAGCCGGTGTTGGCCATCTACTCCACTTTCTTGCAGCGGGGATATGATCAATTGATTCACGATATCGCCCGTCAGAAACTAAACGTTGTTTTGGCTGTAGACCGGGCCGGATTTGTGGGTGCGGACGGTGAGACGCACCAAGGGGTTTACGATATCGCCTTTATGCGTTGCGTCCCAAACATGGTGGTGATGATGCCGAAAGATGAAAACGAATTCCAGCATATGTTGTATACCGCATCCCGCTTTGACGGTGGCCCTATCGCCGTCCGTTTCCCGCGCGGAACCGGATTGGGTGTGGAGATGGACGCCGAATGGCAGGAGATCCCTATTGGCCGGTCGGAAGTGCTTCGAGAAGGGCGCGATGTTGCGCTCCTCGCTTTTGGAACGATGGTTCCCTTGGCGATGGAAGCAGCGGACCAGCTTGCTCGGGAGGGGATTCGCGCCAAAGTGGTTAACGCCCGCTTCGCAAAACCCTTGGATACCGAGCTGTTGGATCAGTTGTGTGAAGACTCCACCCCTATCGTTACCATTGAAGAAGGCTCTTCCATCGGTGGATTTGGCAGTGCGGTATTGGAATACTATGCGGGGCAAGAGGCGCACAACCAGTCCGTCAAAACCATCGGGGTCCCGGATTACTTTGTGGAGCATGGCGATGTGGACAGCCAACGGCGAGAAGTCGGCCTGACGGTGGAGAACATTGCGAGCACCGCTTATGCCATGGTCCCATTGCAACGCCGCCGGGCTTAAGGAGAGAAGGCGTTGATCAAAAAAGAGCGGTTGGACGTGCTTTTGGTGGAGCGGGGTTTGTATGAGAGTCGTGGGCAGGCCCAGCGGGCCATTATGGCCGGTTTGGTCAAAGTGGGGGAGGAGCGGGCCGACAAGGCAGGGACGAAAGTACCCGTCGATTCCCTCCTAACCGTGGAAAGGCAGCAGCACCCGTATGTGAGCCGGGGCGGGATGAAGCTGGAAGAAGCGATTCGGGTTTTTGGGATTCGCCTGGATGGTCGTGTGATTTTGGACATTGGCGCTTCTACCGGCGGCTTTACCGATTGCGCCCTGCAAAACGGAGCACGGTTGGTCTACGCTGTAGATGTGGGATACGGACAGTTGGCGTGGAAATTGAGGCAGGATCCCCGGGTGATCGTGATGGAACGGACCAACTTCCGTTATCTCACTCCTGCTGATTGGTCGGGAGAAACCCCGGAGATCGCCGTGATTGATGTCTCCTTTATCTCCCTCTCCAAAATCCTGCCTCCGTTGAAAGTGCTGCTTCATCCGGAAGGGTGGACCATGTCCCTGGTGAAGCCGCAATTTGAAGCTGGCAAGGAGTGGGTGGGCAAAAAAGGGATTGTAAAAGATCCCGCCGTTCATCGGAAGGTGTTGCAGGGCTTTGTGACAACTGCCAACCAATCGGGGTTTGACGTGGTCGGTTTGGCCCCTTCTCCCATCACCGGCGGGGAAGGAAATATTGAGTTTCTCAGTTGGCTGCGGTCGGATCCGTCGCCAAGCACCTCATGGGAGAATCAATTGGATGAAGTGGTGGCGGAAGCACATCGACGCCATTGCCGCTCCTGAGAAGAACGGGGTATCCGCTTCCTGTCTCTTACAGGATTTCCTCCTGATAGGTCGAATCAGGAAGGAAAGGAGGCGGTTCCCTTGCTGCGAAACGATGGTGACCTGCTCGTGCTGGTTTTGTTGGCGATTTTGATCGTCTATTCTCTGGCTCGTGCATGGAGCCGGGCCGAGTGGAACTCCACCATTCAATGGTCCACCGCCCCCATCAGAGGGGAGGTACCCGAATGGTTGGAAGAAGAGGGGTACGATGTGGTGGCGGCAAAACAACGCCTCCCCCTGCTGGTTCGAATGGGGGAAAAAGAAATGGAAAGCCGGCTGTATGTGGATTATGTGGCGCGAAAAAACAACCGGACTTATCTGGTTTTCCAAGCCAAGGCTAAACAGCCCCTGCGCATTTCAGGCTCTGCCTTGCGGGATCGGTTTCTCGTCTATGTACTCGCTTTCCAGGCTGCTGGTGTCGTCTATGTCGATCCCTACTCGCGCTCGTGTCACACCATCACTTTTTTCGTTGCCGGTGTTCCCCTGCCGAAAGGCAAACGGCGGGTCGTGTCCCATCTGGTTACGCTTGTGTTGGGTATCCTGATCGCGATTTGGATCCAATGATCGAGTGCCTCTTCTATCCATATGGATCTCGTGTGCTACGTGGAGGGGGCTTGGCCCAAAGGGGGTGGATGGGACTTGCAAACGATCGGCATACTGGTGAACAAAGGAAAGCCGAAGGCCCGGGTGGTATTGAAGGAGCTGATCCTTCTCCTGGAAGAACGGGGTGCAGGAGTTCTGTTGGAACCGGAAACGGCAGCCAGCTTGGATCGAAACGAGCTGGCCCTTCCCGTGAATGAATTTCCGGGTCGCGTTAACCTCGTCTTCGTGTTGGGAGGGGATGGAACGTTGTTAGGGGTTGCGCGTCAGTTGGCAACCCAGCAAATTCCGATCCTGGGGTTTAATCTGGGTCATCTCGGTTTTTTGTCGGAGGCCGAGCCGGACAGCTTGTCCAGTGCAGTGGACCGGGTATTGTCGGGGGATTATACCATCGAACATCGGTTAATGCTGGATGCGGAAGTGGTGCGGGATGGCCGCACCCTGGAAAAAAGTGTCGCCCTCAACGATGTCGGGATCGCCAAAGGCTCCTTTAGCCGTATGATTACCAGTACCGTGTTTATGGACGGCGATTACTTGGGCACTTACTCCGGTGACGGCATGATTGTATCCACTCCCACGGGTTCAACGGCTTACTCTCTCTCCTGTGGCGGACCAATTGTGTGGCCGGGTGTGCCATGCATTCTGCTGACCCCGATCTGTCCGCATACGCTTACGTCGAGACCGATGGTGTTGCCGGCGGAGTGTGTGCTGGAGATCAAAGTGAGTGCCACTCATCGTGACTTGGGTCTCACCATTGACGGACAGTTGGGATATCGGCTGAAGGTGGACGATATCATCCGAGTGAGAGCATCCCGTTCCGTCACGTCCTTAATCAAGTGGAAAGAACGAACCTTTTTCGAGGTGGTTCGGAAAAAGCTCCAGGGGGAACAGGAAAGTACCGGGTTGGAGGAACGCACATGAAAGCCCAGCGGCACATCAAAATAAGGGAGATCATTACACAAAACGATATTGAAACCCAGGAAGAGCTGGTAGCCTTCCTGAAAGAAGCGGGTTACAACGTAACCCAGGCGACGGTGTCCAGGGACATCAAGGAGCTCCATTTGGTGAAAGTTCCCACCAATCATGGGAGCTACAAATATTCGTTACCGGCTGACAACCGATTTAATCCGCTGCAAAAATTGAAGCGGATGATGACGGAGAGCTTTGTGGGGATCGAAAAGAGCGAAAACTTGATCGTCATGAAGACCATGCCGGGGAACGCTCACGCCATTGCGGTCCTGATGGACAACCTGGATTGGTCGGATGTGATCGGAACCATCGCGGGGGACGATACCATCCTCATTATTTGTCGAGATCGTGAAGCAACTCCGCGGGTCGTGGAAAGCTTAATCGACATGTTGTAGGAGTGGATGACGATGTTGCGCGAAATGTCCATTCGTGACTTTGCCATCATCCAGGAGGTACATCTTACCTTTGATCGCGGTTTTCATGTGCTGACAGGGGAGACAGGGGCCGGGAAATCGATCCTGTTCGACGCCCTCAGTCTGGTGGTGGGTGGTCGCGGATCCCAGGATTTTGTCCGCCATGGAGCCAAAAAAGCCGAAGTGGAAGCGCTCTTCGATATTTCGGGCCAACCGGCGGTTCACTCTGTTTTGGACCAATTGGGTTTGTCGACGGATGGAGAGGAGCACCTTCTTATCCGGCGGGATATCGCCCAAAACGGCAAGAGCACCTGTCGCCTCAACGGACAGATCATCACACTGGCGATGCTGAAGCAGGTGGGAGAATATCTGTTGGATATCCATGGGCAGCATGAACACCAATCCCTGCTGCAGGTGGAGGAGCATCTGAACTGGCTGGATGCGTTTGGTGGGCCTGATCTGATCCGGCAACGGGAGCGATACCAAAAAGCTTTTGAAAATGTTCAACGGGTCAGCCGGGAGTTGGCGCGAATTACCGCGGATGAAAAGGAAGCGGCGCAACGGATCGACCTTTTGTCGTTTCAAAAGGATGAGATCGCGGCCGCACGCCTCACTCCCGGGGAGGATGAAGAGCTGGCACAGGAGCACAGCCGGTTGGCTCACGCCGAACAGATTGCGCAACACGCTTCGCGTGCCTACGATGTACTGTACGGCGACCGGCAAGGTGCAGAGCTGTTGAATCAGGCTGTCGGCGACCTAGAAGAGATCGTTCAGTTTGATGAATCGCTGCAACCGGTGCTGGAGATGGTTCAATCGGCTTATTACCAGGTGGAAGAAGCGGCTCGGCAAGTGGGACGTTACCGGGATGATGTGGAATTTGACCCGGCTCGGCTGTCTCAGGTGGAAGAGCGGATCCACACGCTGGATCAATTAAAGCGTAAATACGGGGAAACGGTTGAGGCAATCATTCGCCATGGACAGGAAGCGGAAAAGGAATTGGAACAACTGCTGAATCGGGATGAACGAAAGTATGATTTGGAGCAAACCCTGACGGAGTTGGAAGCCACCCTGGCAGAGGAAGCAGAAGTCCTAACCCGATTGCGCATCGATGCGGCGAATCGTCTCAATAAACGAGTGGAAACGGAACTGGCTGATCTGAATATGAAGGGAACCCGCTTTCAAGCTGCATTTTTAGGGGAGGACGAATCCCTTCCTTATACGCCCGCGGGCCGCGATCGGGTGGAATTTCGGATCGCTCCCAATCCGGGAGAGCCTCTGCGTCCTTTGGTAAAGATCGCTTCCGGGGGGGAATTATCCCGGATTATGCTGGCTCTGCATACGATCTTTTCCGATCTGGATGGTGTGCCCACCCTTATTTTCGATGAAGTGGATACAGGAGTGAGCGGCCGGGCCGCTCAGGCGATCGCCGAAAAAATCGCTCGTCTGGCTCGGGAACGGCAAGTGTTGTGCGTCACCCACCTTCCGCAAGTGGCATGCATGGCCGATGTCCACTTTCACATCTTTAAGGAATCCGATGAAGAGCAGACCCGTACACGGGTCAAACTTCTCACGATGGAAGGGCGTACCATGGAGTTGGCTCGTATGCTGGGCGGTGTAGAAGTGACGGACACCACGAAAACACATGCCCTGGAAATGCTCCAACTGGCGGAACGAACCAAAGAAGCGATTCACTCCCGTTAAATGGTCTTTTTCCCGGTAGCTTTACCGGGATTTTTTTGTCCCCACTTTCGGTTGGTTGGTGTGTGAGGAAGCTTTTGCGTGACATAAAAGGAAATGGCCGCGGACACCTTAACATTACGATGGAAACATCGCGCTGGAGGTGTAGGCAGGAGCGCAGGAGAGTGATCCAGTGGGGCACAGACAGAAAATCAGATGGGCGGGTTTGTTTTTAGCGGTTCTTTTTATCTTGACCAGTATGAGCACCCCCTTCCGTGAATATTTGGCGTTTCCTTCCCAGATGCGCCTGTTCAGCGGACACGGAAAAGAAATCCACCTCACCATGCCCGCCACCGCCACGGTAACCTTTTCCGATCCGAGCATGCTCGAAGTAAAAGGGGCCAAAAATCGGTTAGACCTCCGTAAGCCGTTTACCGTGATGACCAAGAACTTGGGCCGGTCTCATTTCACCCTCCGTTTGTTTGGAAAGTTGCCTTTGAAAAAAGTGATGGTCGAGGTTCTTCCCGATGTTCGGGTCATTCCGGGAGGACAGTCCATCGGTGTAAAATTGAAATCCAAAGGGGTATTGGTGGTGGGGCACCACATGGTGCAATCGTCCAAACCTTCCCCGGGTGAAAAGGCCGACATCCGCATCGGAGACCTCATTTTGGAGATGGATGGGAAACGGGTAACGGAAGCCAAGGAGATTGGTCCCATTGTGGATCAAGCAGGTAAGGAAAAAAAGGGAATATCCGTGTTATTGCAACGGGGAAATGAACAACGGCGGACTACACTGATTCCGGAGCAGGATCCCCGTGGAGGCTCTTTCCGTATTGGATTATATGTACGGGATACGGCTGCCGGAGTGGGAACCCTCACATTTTATGATCCCAAGAAAAAATCCTACGGGGCATTGGGACATGTCATTACGGATGTGGATACGGGTAAACAGATTCAAGTGGGGGGCGGCAAAATCGTTCACTCCAATGTCACTTCGATCCAAAAGGGGGCAAGCGGAGATCCGGGTGAGAAGCGGGCCATCTTTTTCAGGGAGGATCAGGTCCTGGGTTCGATCGCCAGAAACACCCCCTTTGGTGTATTTGGCCGCATGGAGAAGAATCCAGATAAGGGATTGTATCAAAATCCTGTACCTGTTGCTTTGGCCGAAGAGGTCAAGGAAGGTCCGGCTCAAATCCTGACGGTGGTACAAGGGCAGAAAGTGGAACGTTACGATATCGAAATCGCTCACCTCATTCATCAAAAGTTCCCGGCCACCAAAGGAATGATCATCAAGGTGACGGATCCGCGGCTTTTAAATAAAACCGGTGGAATTGTACAGGGGATGAGCGGCAGTCCCATCATGCAAGATGGCAAGTTGGTTGGGGCGGTGACACATGTGTTTGTCAATGATCCGACTTCGGGATATGGAACTTATATCGAGTGGATGTTGAAAGACGCAGGTGTGCTGGAAACAGCAGGTTTCTTGAAGAAACCTGCTGTTTTTTTTGGAAAATCCGTGCAATCAGGCAGGAATGGATTGTCCGGTGTAGAAAGCATGTATAAGAAAAGGAACGAGTGTATTACATAAGGGAGGGGCCGTTTTTGGATAAGATGCGTGTCGTATTAGCCGATGATAATCGCGAATTTGCGCAACTGTTGCGGGATCACCTCGACGCACAGAGTGATATAGAAGTGATCGGTGTCGCATATAACGGGAACGAGGTACTGGATTTGTTGAAACAGGAGTCCCCTGACGTACTGGTGTTGGATATCATCATGCCCCATCTGGATGGACTGGGCGTGTTGGAAAAGTTGAACGAACGGTCGGACTCGTTGCCGAAGATCATTATGCTGACCGCTTTTGGACAGGAGAATATTACCCAGCGGGCGGTGGAACTGGGAGCGGCTTATTACATTTTAAAACCCTTTGATCTGGAGCTGTTAACCCATCGGATCCGCCAGATGCAAGGACAGCCGGTGTCGACGGTGCGCAGCCCATCTGCGGGAACCGTTACCTCATCCAAATCCGACAATCTGGATGCCAATATTACCAGCGTGATTCATGAAATCGGGGTTCCTGCCCATATCAAAGGATATCTTTATCTGCGGGAAGCGATCACGATGGTCTACAATGAAGTGGAACTGTTGGGTGCCATCACCAAAACGCTGTATCCCCGGATCGCGGAAAAATACAACACCACCCCCAGCCGTGTGGAACGGGCGATTCGCCATGCCATTGAAGTGGCTTGGAGCCGGGGCAATATGGACTCCATCCGCAAGCTGTTCGGTTATACGATCAATGTAAGTAAAGCCAAGCCCACCAACAGCGAATTTATCGCGATGGTGGCTGACAAGTTGCGTATTGAGCACAAAGTGGGATGATTGTGAACACAAACGAAGGTTAGGTATAAACCATCCGCTGTTTAAAGCGGATGTTTATTTTTTTTATCATTCCTGTCGTTCGCTTATTCCTGAATGACTTTTTCACCTCCCATCCATACTAAGGGAAACCGTGGCGGAAGGGGCTTATCCTGATGCGGGGTTGGCGGGAGGGTTTATGGCATAGAAAGCCGGTGAAAGGACGGGTGGTGGTGGATCCGCGTACCAAACGACTGGTTAACCGCATCCGTCCTGGAGAAATAGCTGTGATCCATCATCGTGATCTCGATGAAGTGGCTGCAGAGGGATTGGTATCGGCCAAGGTGGCGGCAGTTATCAATGCCGCCGCTTCCATCAGCGGACGCTACCCCGCTCAGGGCCCCCGCCTATTGTTGGAAGCGGGGATTCCCGTGTTGGACTCGGTTGGGGAAGCGGTCATCCATCGCCTCTCCGATGGGGATGAAGTAAAGCTGGCCGGTGAAGTTCTCTGGTTGAATGATCGTCAGCCTCTGGCTTCCGGAAACCGACTCACCTGGATACGGTGGCGGGAGAAGATGGAAGAAGCGCATCAGCGTTTGGAACACACTTTGGGACCCTTTATCGAAAATACCCTTGATTATGCCCGGGAAGAACGCCATTGGGTTGCCCGACCGCTCTCTCTTCCTCCGTTGCGCGGGCAATGGCGGGGACGGAATGTGGTGGTAGTGATTCGGGGACCCGGTTATGCAGAGGACCTTTATGCCTTGCGCTCGTTTATCCGGGAGACGGATCCGTTTTTGATCGCTGTAGATGGCGGAGCGGATGCCCTTCTCAAATACGGATGGACTCCCGACCTCATCCTGGGGGATATGGATTCCGTATCGGATCGTGCACTGCGGATGGCGGGAGAGTTGGTGGTTCATGCGTATCCAGATGGACGAGCTCCGGGGTTGGAACGGGTGGAGCGGTTGGGATTGTCCGCACATCTTTTGCCATCGCGGGGGACCAGTGAAGATGTCGCCCTATTGGTTGCTTTTGAAGGGGGCGCGGAGTGGATTGTGGCTGTGGGTACACATTCCCATATGGTCGACTTTCTCGAGAAAGGTCGGGAGGGGATGGCCAGTACGTTGCTTACACGCATCAAAATGGGAGCCAAGCTGGTTGACGCCAAAGGAGTGAGCCGGCTCTATCAGCCTCGCGTATCATTTGCCAGAGTGGCGGTTTTGGCCTTGGCCAGTGCGATGCCTGTGGCTGCGTTATTATGGGTGCATCCCCGATTGTTCGAGATGGGACGGTTGTGTTGGACCACCCTCCAAATTTGGTTGACGTAGGTGGTGGTTCCCGGTGACGATGCGTTACCATACGATCACCCTGGTCGCTGTTTTTCTGGCGCTCACCATGGGTATCTTGCTGGGCGGGAGCAGTGGAGGAGCCTGGTTTGAGAAATCCCGGCAAGGGATGGTGCAAACAGTCCTCGATCGGTATCAAGAGACCCGGCAACTCAATAAGAAGCTGGAGCAGGAGTTGGCTGCTCATAAAAAGCGCCTGCACAT
The DNA here is from genome assembly GCF_031454155.1 of Desmospora profundinema. Lineage (GTDB taxonomy): Bacteria > Bacillota > Bacilli > Thermoactinomycetales > DSM-45169 > Desmospora > Desmospora profundinema. The sequence goes on along the minus strand of NZ_JAVDQG010000001.1, from coordinate 627,402 downwards.
GCAGCAGGAGGAAAGCCTTCGCGTGTTTCAAGAAGCGGTTCGTCACCGGTTGGACCGGCGCTTGATTCTTATGGTGGGAGGAACCCGCCGTGGTGAAATGATCGAGGGAGCATTTCGGGAGGCGGGGGCTACGGTTGAGCGGAGCCTGTTTTTTCCCCGTGATTATGAACGGTACGATGCGATTGTTTTTTTATCCCGTCCCTTTGGCAAACAACCGCGTCGATCCGGTTGGATGACCGATGTCCAATTAGCCTTTGACGGTCCCATCGTCTGGTGTCAACGATGGGAAACGGACCGAGTTGCCTTTGCCGCCGGAGAAGAGAAGCGAATCTGGCTGTTGCAAGGTCAGATGAAGGAGCACCCCGAGCGGTTGATCCAGATGATCACCTGGCTGTCGGATACCACTCGAGAAAAGGGGGAACCCCTATGAGCAAAGCGATCCGTGTAAGCGCCATTATCCCTGCCCGTAACGAAGAAGCGCGTATTGAAGCCACTTTAAAGGCATTGAAACGAATCCCGCTGATTGATGAAATCATTGTGATCGATGATGGCAGCTGTGACCAAACGGCTAGTTTGGCCCGACCGTTGGCTCATCGGGTGGAATCTTTCTCGCAGAACTTAGGCAAAGGGGCGGCTCTGGCCCGGGGGGTCAAGCGAGCCAGAGGGGAGATATTGTTGTTTGTGGATGCGGATCTGGAAGGGCATGCTCGGCTCTGTGGACCCCTTTTAACCCCGGTGTTGGATGGAAAAGCACATATGACGATCGCCCGTTTTCCGGCTCCCCGGAAAAAAGGAGGGTTTGGATTTGTGAAAGGCTTGGCCAAAAATGGAGTTCGTTGGTTGACCGGTTCCACATTGGATGCCACCCTGTCGGGTCAGCGAGCGTTAAAACGGGAAGTGTGGGAGCGTTTCACAACGGTTCCTCCTGGCTTTGGGATTGAGTTGGGCCTCACTGTTCATGCTCTTCGCTCCGGATGTCGGGTGGAGGAAATTCCTCTGCCCATGGGTCATCGGGAGACAGGCCGCGACTGGCGCGGTTTTGTTCATCGCGGCAAACAATTTGTCGCCATCTTACGCACCCTGATTCACCTTTGGAGGCAGCCTGCATGATTCCGTTTCTGTCGGTGATTATTTTGACGGTTTCCTTATTGACCGGCATGATTTCGTTGCCATACGGCACCCGCTTTTTGCGGGAGAAGGGGCTTGTCGGTACCAATTTTCAGGGTGCGTCCATTCCCACGAGCTACGGGGGCGTTCTCGCTTTTTTGTACTTATTGTTGACGATTTTCCTTTTGGGAATGAATCAGTTGCTCCCATTGTCCCTGTTTCCATTCACTCTGTTCTTGGCGGTATGGGCGGCTTCTCTCGGTGCCGTCTGGCTGGGATGGTTGGACGATACTTTAGGCGATCATGACAACAAGGGATTGGGCGGTCATATTCGCGCCTGGCTGCAAAACCGAACCGTCACCACCGGTTTGATCAAAGCGGTGGGCGGAGTGGCGATCGCAGCCGTGGCAGCCTTTGTCACCAGCCGGGGAGGGTGGTGGTGGCCGCTTCACACCTTATTTATCGCACTGGTCACCAATTGGCTCAACCTGCTGGACTTACGCCCGGGTCGTTGTCTTAAGTTTTATCTGGCTGCCGCCATCCTGCTGGGCATCCTTTTTATTGACCGTGGCAGCACCTTATTGTTTTTGCCTTTGCTGGGTTTGGCGCTGGCTGCATTTCGAGCCGACTTGTCCGCTCGTATCATGCTGGGCGACAGCGGATCCAATCTGCTCGGCATCCAACTGGGCATTTGGGTCGCTGCCGTTTCTCCTCCCGTGGTGTTGCTCTTCTTGACGATTCTGTTGATCGCGGGACATATTATCGGGGAAACCGTCTCCATCACCCGTATCATTGAAAACAGCCGCTGGCTGTCCTATCTCGATCGATTGGGACGCGACCCGCAATAAAAAAGGACACGAAGGCTGCCAAAGTCCAACGGCAGCTTTTTTTAAAGCGGAGGATCGATGGAACGACTAATCCCGCTGGATAAAAAGTACCCTATATTATGGGTATGATTTCGGGTATTCTGAAAGAAACATAAAGGAGGGATTTTTTGTGCGGAGACTGTACCGTTCCCGGGAGGATCGGATGATAGCCGGCGTTTGCGGCGGAATCGGCCAAACCTACAACATCGATCCTGCCCTGATTCGCATCCTGTTCGTGGTATTGCTCATTTTTTCCGGATTCTTTCCTTTTGGATTGGCGTATTTGTTAATGATTTGGATTGTCCCCGAGGAACGATAAGAAGTACTGCAAGAATCGATTGAGGGCTTAGAAAGACAGTGGTCGATTCCTAGGTAAGTTTGTTTTACAGAAAAAAAACCACCTTCCTCAAAGAGAAAGCGGTTGCCATCAAAGGTGAGTGATGTTCCGGTTATCCCAAAAGATGATGTTAAACCGACTGATCCATAAATAAAACGAGCACGTAACGATCTACCTTGCACCACCATGAATGGCTTATTACCCATCCATGATCTTTCGACCATGAACAAGCAGGTCACCACCCATGGTGATGGTTCGTTCGACCGTACAGGATACCTGTACAGCCCGATACAACCTCTCGGCTGTATCGGACCGTTAACTCGTGATGAGCCTGCGGCACCCTGTACGATCTTCGCTCGACCCTATACGATCGGTTGGGACCCTATTGTAATCATATCCTCTAGGAATACGACTACAATAAAGCCTTTCCCCACCGTATAGGATCTTCCCTCCGACTGCATACAAGCGCTTTTTTTAAACACCTGTATGCAATCTTTGGCCGACCCATATACACCTTTCGTAGAAGCATATATGGGTCTGGGCTCAACCGTTACGTACCCGTTACCCTTAAAGTAACCCGAAGGCAGCAACGACATACATGGAATAAAAAAAGAAAAAGGAGGGTACAAGTGAGACTTTCAAATAATCCATAAGGACTACGGGAGATATGCCTTGTCGTTGGTTTTATTCATCCGTTGTCTCTATTTCGACAAAAAGGTGCAAAAAACGGCCACAAAAGTAATCATCCCATGTATTATTGTATATGGGATGTCCTCATTGGAATCCCCATTAATTTCTGGAGGGGAAAACCGAATATGCAGAAGTGGCTGAAGACCGGATTGTTTATCGCACTTATCGCACTTTTGGCAACACCGATGTCCGCCTTTGCGACAGCGGAGGAAGACAAGTATGAGCTGGATGTGGCGTCTGATGTGAAGGACGGTACCTTGACCGTCACCGCTACCATTGAAGGAGCAGAGTCTGCCGAATCGGGCGAATGGCAAATCGTGCCGCTTGGCCCGAACAAAGCGGGCAAGCCGGCCCATGCGCAGCAATCCACCGATTTGAGCTTCACCGGCTCCTGGAGCGACCTGCAACCGGGGAAATATTGCTTCCAGGTTCATTACACCGGAAAGCTGGATGGTCAAACAGCCAACACTGTGTTGAAACAAGTCGGCAAAAAAGACAGGGTTTGTGTAGATGTGGGTGAGGAATCGAAGGAAGAAGAAGAGCCGAAAGAAGAAGAACCGGCCCCCGGTGAAGAGCCTACCGAACCGCCGGTAAGCGAGTGCACGGATTTTGAAAACATTTCCGAAGAAGACTTCCATGAGATCGCAGTGGATTACAAAGACAGCGGCGACACCATTAAAGTGACTGCCACCTTCCCGGACGCAAAAAACGTGGAAGGGGCTTGGGAGCTGTTGGCCGGATTGTTTGACGCCGATGAGCCGGTTGTGGTGGAAACCAAGGTGGCCGGCAATACGGTGAATTTCTCCATTCCCAAAAGCCAACTGAGCGAGGATGGGGACTACCTGATTCTCGTTGTCTTCTCCGGTACGGTTGACGGGAAAGAGTGCCAGTGGGGACTCGGTTTTGACGGGTTCTTCCTGGAAGGGGAAGATACGGTGACCCCTCCCACGAAAGAAGTTCCCAAACCAAAAACTCCTGAAGGAAAAGAACGAGTGATCAAGAACGCTCAAGGCGGCAAAATGCCGAACACGGCTGTGCCCATGGTTACCAACCTGGCCTTTGGTGCACTGCTGATGGTGGCCGGTGCAGGGCTGCTGGTGTTCCGTCGTTTCTCTCACCGCTAAAGCGGGGATGGGATAAAACATATGATATAATCGGGCAGGTTCGATGAAACTGGCTTCTGTCTTGATGGAAGCCAGTTTTTTTGCAGCGGTTTTTGGGAATTCAGGAACGGGGAGCACAGCGGCATGAAAAATGGAGAGAAAAGAATCAGCCGATTCCTCAGCTTGGTGTTGCGCCACCGCCCGGAACGAATCGGGATCCGGTTGGATGAGGGCGGATGGGTGGCGGTGGAGGAGTTGCTCCAGACCTGTCGGCAGCATGGGGTGCCCCTGGACCGGGCAACCTTGGAGCATCTGGTGGAGACCAACGATAAGCGGCGTTTTTCATTCAGTGAGGACGGATCTCGGATCCGGGCCAACCAGGGGCATTCGATCCCGGTGGATTTGGGATTGGAGCCGTTGAAGCCGCCGAAATGGCTGTATCATGGAACGGGACGAAAGTTCTTGTCTTCCATCGAGAAACAGGGATTGGTAAAGCGGAGCCGGCATCATGTCCATTTATCCGGTGATCCTAAGACCGCCTTCCGTGTCGGTCAAAGACACGGGAAAGCCGTGGTCTTCCGGGTACGGGCCGGGGAGATGGACCATGACGGTTACCGGTTCTACCGCTCCGCCAACGGTGTCTGGCTGACGGATTCGGTACCGGTGGAGTATCTGGTCAAGGAAGATGACGTTACATAAAAACAAGGACAACCGGTGATTGAACATCCGAAATGGAGCCTCATGAGGAGGGAAAAAGAATGTCATTTACCTTTTTTTGGCGATCGGATTCGCCATTCTCGCAGTGGTATCGGTCTTCATTTGTAGTCAATGGGGTTACGTACAATTGTGCCGAACAGGTTATGATGCATCAAAAAGCCGTTTTGTTTGGAGATGAGATAATCGCAGACAAGATCCTACAAAGTGATTCGCCAGCCGAGCAGAAACGACTGGGTCGGCGGGTGAAAGGATTCCAAGCGGATGTCTGGGATCAGCACCGCAAATCCATCGTCTATGAGGGCAACTATGCCAAATTCACTCAAAATCCGAAGTTAAAGCAGGCCTTGCTGGAAACGGCGGGAACGTTGCTGGTAGAGGCCAGTCCGGTTGACCGGATTTGGGGTGTGGGTTTGGCCGCAGATGATCCCAGGATACAGGACCCGCAGCAATGGCGGGGGTCCAATGACTTAGGAGAGATCTTGACCCGTCTCCGAGAGGCGTTGATAGAGGAGAGCCACGGGGCGTCGGAGTCCGCCGTCGCCATGGATATCGATTGAGATCCTCCCCCTTTTTACATCCAAAGTCCCATCCAGGTCCTACATCCGGTGTGGGGCTTTTCGTATGGAAAATTGCTCCTGTATGCCGAAGAGCCGTGCCGCAGCCGCCGCTAGAATGAAAGTAGAAACACACAAAAGGAGGCACATGGGATGGAAAAGAAACCAGTGGCGATGATCACAGGCGCGAGCAGAGGATTGGGACGGGAAGTGGCACGGGCATTTGCACGGGAAGGGCACTCTCTCGCCATCTGTGCCCGGGGAAGGGAAGCGCTGGCGGAGACGGCGGCGGAGTTGGAACAAGCCGGGGCACGTGTGCTGGCGGTGGAGGCGGATGTGGCGGTGCCGCGGGATGTGGAACGGTTTGTGGCGCTGGCGGAGACGGAATTTGATCGGATCGATGTCCTGATAAACAACGCTTCCATTTTGGGGCCGAGCCCGATGCCGTATCTGTTGGATTTTCCTGAGGCGGATTTTCTCGATGTATTAAAGGCGAATACCTGGGGCCCGTTTCTGGTGACGCGGCGGGTGATTGCCGGTATGTTGGCCGGGATCGGTGATCCAAGTGACGTCCGAGGTGGGCCGGGAGGGCTATGCCGGCTGGGGGGCCTATAGCGTGTCCAAATTCGGATTGGAAGGAATGACAGAGACATGGGCTGCGGAAGTAGAAGGAACAGGAGTCCGGGTCAATATGGTGGATCCCGGGGAAATGGATACCGTGATGCACGCATTGGCGGTGCCGGACTGTGATTATGAGCTGGCGCATCCACGGGATTTGACGGAGGTTTTTTTATACTTGGCTTCGGATCGCTCCCGCCATGTAAACGGTGAGAGGCTGAAAGCCCAGTCATTCTCCGAGGAAGGGAGGCGGAGCTGATGGGAGCGCCGGCTTTTTCCTTCCATCTCCCGGATCGGTTAAACGCCACCGCCCCTCCGGAATATCGGGGAATCCGACGGGATCATGTCCGCTTGATGGTGATGGATCGCATAACCGGTCCGATTGTTCACGACCGTTTTGATCGGTTGGACCGCTTTTTACGATCGGGGGATCTCTTGGTGTTTAATGACAGCCGGGTGCTTCCTGCCGTGTTGCGAGGGAAGTGGGAGCGTGACGGCCGGGTGTGGGAAACAGAGGTGGAGATCCGGCTGGCCCGTCGTCTGTCGGATCGATCCTGGGAGGCGTGGGTGCCGGAGATTTCCCTGATGGCGGGGGACCGCCTCTTGTTTGGGGAGAGGTGGACGGCGACGGTGGAACGACCGGATAAGGATGCTCCCTTCGTGGTCCTGGTATTTTCCATCGGCGGCAGAGAGCTGTTGGATCGGATTTGGGCTTTCGGCGAGCCCATCCGATATGATTATACGGCCCGCCCCTGGGAGTTGGATACCTACCAGACCGTATACGCGTCTTCTCCCGGGTCGGTGGAGCCGCCATCTGCAGGCCGCCCCTTTAGTTGGGAACTGCTGTTTCGACTGCGGCGACGGGGCGTACAGACGGCTTTCCTCTCCCTGCATACGGGACTCAGTTACTGGGGGGAGGATTCCCCCTTCGATCCGGGGGCCCATCGGGAAGCTTTTCGCATCCCGGAAGCGACGGCTGACAAGGTAAACCGGACGCGGGAATCCGGACGAAGCGTCATCGCTGTGGGGACTACCGTGGTCCGTGCCTTGGAAACGATGGCAAACGGAAAAGGGGAGGTGGATGCCGGAGAAGGGTGGACATCCCTTCACATCACAGCCGGATATTCGCTGCAAAGTGTAGATGGGCTCCTCACGGGATTCCACGAGCCGGAAGCGAGCCACCTCGACTTGTTGTCCGCGTTTACTTCCCCTGATCGGTTACGGGAGGCGTATGACGCGGCGGTGAAGGAAGAATACCAGTGGCACGAGTTCGGGGATATGCACTTGTTATGGTGAAAGGGGGAGAGCCGATGCAGCTGCACCATGTCGGGGTGGAGGTGACGGATTTGAAACGATCCGTCCGCTATTACCGCAGGATGGGATTTCAGGAGGAGGCCCAGATGCAGATTGGAGAGGAGATCATCGTGTTCCTGGTTAACGGAGGAACCCGTCTGGAACTGGTGGAATCGGATCCATCCTTAGACGGGGAGTCAATGATCCACCTCGCTTTTTTGGCGGAAAAAGAAGACCAATGGCAGGCGATCGGGGCGGAGGAAGCCTCTCGCCTGAATTGGACCAACGGCTGGCAAAGCCTCTTTTTTGAAGGACCCGACGGGGAGGAGTGGGAAATGATCCTGACCGGCGTTGAGGGAGAGCCTTAAGCGGTCTCTTTCAACTGCTGCAATTCCGATGCAGCTTCAGCGGGGGGACGGGTAAAGAGGCTGACGAACACAGTAGCCAGGGTGGAGACGAGGAATCCGGTTTTAAAATGAACAAGTGCTGTCCTACTTCTCCGAACCCCGGCGGATTCCCTGGGAGCAGCAGAATTTCTTCCCCTCCGTAAACGAAAAAAAGGCAGAATCTATTTTTTAGATTCTGCCTTGACCCTCTCTTCGTTTTTAAGTTGAGTTGGAACCCACTGTCAGGATTCCTCGCCCAGTTTTTGTTCCATTCCCTGAAGCTCCTGCCGCAATGCTTCCGCAGCTTTTTCCAAGGGGGCAGGGTCGGCCGGTTCCTCCATAATGGCAGCCAATTGTGCAAAATGATGATCGATGTCGGTCACAGTCCGGTGTTTCCACGCGGTAAAGGCTTGTTGCCATTGATGGGTGTATCCGTCGAGAAAGCGGGTTTGTTCCTCCGCCAGCACGGCGGTAACGGCTTCTTCCAGAATCGCCTGCATCTGCTCTCGAACCTGGGCGCGCCCGTTTTTAGCGAAAAAGTGCTTGGTGCCTTTGAAATGAGACAGGGCGGGCTTCAGTTCATCCAGTCCCAGATCGGGGAAGGGAGGATCCACATGGAGTGTCTCCCATTTCCAGTCTGTGGCGGCTGGCAGGGGAAGATCGGGATGGATCCCGTTTGCTTCGGCTTCTAAGGAACGATGTCGGGAATCCAAACGCTGGCTTAGCCAGTTTTCCACCCGCAGTCCGGTGGCCCGCAACTCCTGAGCCAGGTCGTGACGGAGAAAATCGAGCAATTCCAGAGCACAGACCCGGAGTTGCTCATGAACCGACCCTCGGTCTTCCCGCAAGGCACCGGGGTTGAAAATTTCAGCGAACACTTCCGGATAGCGCAGGAAGAGGCGCTGCCGAATGTAGTAAAAGAGCTCTTTTACTTCCTGGCGCAGGGCGTGGTCATCCATGCGGCTATCCAACCGTTCGACCATGGACAGCAGAGTTTTCTTTTCGGAGGCCAAAGCGGTTCGTTGCTGCTCGCGGGCTTCGTTTCCTTGACGGGCTGCTTCCACCTGGCGCAGGAGCATCCGACGGGCGTGTTGGATGTCTTGTTTCATCCCATGGAGGGTGACCTGGGCCAGATCCCGCGTTAAAAAGCGGGTAAATGCTTGTTCGAATCTGGATAAACCGGAACCTCCCCCTGTTTTGCCGGCCTGTTTTTCTTCCAGAGCCTTCAGGCTGGAGACGGGAAACAGCCGGGGCTTTCGGATACCGAAGGTGATCAATTGTTGTTTCAGATAGGATTCAACCTCGCCGCATTCTTCCTCTGAGGCGGCCAGATCGGCGGCGTTCATCAGGAAGAACATCTTATCCATGGCGAATGTGTCTTTTACCCGACCCAGCTGGATCAGAAACTCGCGATCCGCTCGGGAGAAGGCGTGATTGTAGTATGTGACGAACAAAATGGCATCGGCGTCCTTGATATACCGAAACGCCACCTCCGTATGGCGGGCATGGACGGAATCCGCCCCCGGCGTATCCACCAGCGTAACGCCGGCCCGGGTGAGGGGATTGTCATGATACAGTTTTGCCCATTCCACGAAACAAGCGGTCTCCTCTGACGCGACAGCTTCGGCAAAACCCTCTCTTCCTACGGCTTCCGTCGTGCCCAGCCGCTTGCTGAAGGTATCCCAGCCGTCCCGCACTGCCCGTAAAAATGGGAACGCAGCCTGTTGCCGGGGATGGGGGGAGCGTGTAGCCAACAAGCCGTCGATCCCCGCCAAGGCTTCTTCCATGGATTCTACCTGTTGCCGGAACAAGGCATAAATGGAACGAAGGTCTTGCCACAACGTTTGTTCGTCTTTATATTGGATCACCACGTCCCCATGTCGGTATCCGTCAGCGGGGGCGGTGATGCGGTTGATGGCGGCGGTGGTCGGGTTGGGAGAAACCGGCAGGGCTGCTTCTCCGATCAGGGCGTTGACGAAGGAGGATTTTCCGGCGGAAAATGCCCCGAACAAGGCCACCGTATAACGGCGCTGTTCCAGCCGCTGTTTTTTAGCGAGCAGCTGCTGGCGGATCGTTTCCACTCCGGGCAAATCCGCCATCCGTTCCTCAGCCCGGCGTACATGGGCCAGAACGAGCTCCGTTCCTCCGTCGCCGGTGGGGGATTCCTGTCGGCTGGCGGTGTCATCCAGCGGGGCCGCTTCCGTAACGGTGGATGGGGTCCAGGATGAGAGTGAATCCACGAGAGCGGTGGGGGATTCGTTTTCCAGCCATTCCGTCCACTCGTGCTTCCATATTCCTTCCCGAGTTCTGGCCAAGAATCCCTGGAATTCGTCTCGACTGTGGGCGGCCTGTTGTTCCGACACCCGGATCCGTTCCCGTACCTTTGCAACCCGATCCAGGTGATGCAGACGGGCATCGATCTCCGATAGTCGATTTTCCCTGGATGCAGACCAGGTATCCTGAACTTCGTCCCACCATTGTTCCGCCCATTGTCGATAGGCGCGTTTGATGGCTTGTGCCAAGTCGTCGCAGTATTTGAGGATATAATCCCCAGTGAGACCGGCTCCTTTTTTGATGGTAGCGAAAAGCAGGTCAGAGTGGACCGGGGGAGCGGCTTCCTGAATGCGTGTCCCGATGGTGTCCGTGTATACGCGTTCCTCCTTGAGGAACCGGATCACCTGTTGCCGGACAGGGATGTCCAGCTGTGTGGCTATCGCTTCCCGGAGCGGTTCCCAAAGGGCTTGAAAACGGCGCTCTTTTTCCCGCTCCGTCTTGCTGCGGGAAAAGAGAATGCCGACACGGAAAGGGGTCAGCTGGGTTTCCAGATAAGAGCGGGCCGCTTCCCGCATCGCAAAGGGTGTCAGGTGTGCATGCTCCGTGACGGCAACCAATCGCTCACTGTAGCGGGTGCGAATTGACTGCCTCTCACGGGACAAGGTGTCATACTCCTCCCGCAGCTGTTGTTCTTCTTCTTGCGCTCTCTTTCTGTCGGGAAGAGAACCGCCCGTCTCCGCGATCCAGGCTTGGACGGCATCCAGCCGATCCTGTTCCCGCCACGCCAGATGTTCCTCCACCAGAAAAGAAGCTTCCCGCTCGACGGACTCCTTCCCCCATGTTTCCCTGCGGTTAAGGAGCCGATCCAACGTAGCCTGTAATTGTCCCCATTCGTTCAAGGGATGGTCTGGTTGGAGAAGGGTGGTGTAGAAGACATTCTCCACCTGTAACTCCCACTGACGGAAGGTTTCTTCCACCCGCCGTCGATATTCGCGAAAGGGAAGCTCCGTTTCCCGGTGCTTGTCCACTTGGTTAACCACCAGGTAGAGTCGTTTCCCCCGTTTAGAGAGTTCCCGCAGGAATTGAAGATTGAGTTCCGATTGAACGTGATTGTAATCCATGACGTAGAAGATGACGTCGGCCAGGTGCAGGGCGGATTCCGTCGCCATGCGGTGAGCATCGTCGGTGGAGTCAATTCCCGGGGTATCCAACAGGTCTACACCCGATGGCAATGGAAGGTCGGAACGGTCCACTTCGACGGCGATCACTTCCTCCCCGTTTTTGCAGAGAGCCTTTAGTTCCGCTTCCGTATACGCGCCGGAAAAAGAGCGGGCAGCCCCTGAGGAGAGAGTCAGCCTTACCCGGTCTTCTCCGCGGCGGATGCGCACCACGTTGGCACTGGTGGGGATGGGACTGGTGGGAAGCAGTTCCCTTCCCAAGATGGCGTTCAACATAGAAGATTTACCGGCGGAGAAATGTCCACACAAGGCGAGGGTGAACGATTGCCGGTGGGCCTTGCGTGCCAGGTCCGCCATTCGGCGGGCACGCTCCGGGTCTCCGTTTTGCTTCATGGCATCGCTTACAAGCATCAGACTTCGAGTGAGGATCTCCGGTGTCGTTACGAGCATGGTCATGGTCCCTTTCATTAAATTAAGCGCTTTTTCGTACCTTTGAGACTGTGGTGTTTTCCATGTATCGGAATGACTCTTGTAGGATTGCTTCCGATTGGTAAATCATTGTCCGCTTTGGTCACTTCCTTTCATTCTATCATAGTAACGGAGCAGAGAGGCATCCATGGATGGATCGGGGTAAACAGACGATCCTTTTTTATATTCAATTATGTCTTAGGTACTAGGCGGAAATCCGGCTCTGGTTGGTTATGATCGGGCTGGGACCCCGTTAATCTGGAGGGAGCGTGAGAGAAGGATAAAAATCAATATGGGGGAGGAAGGATCATTGAAAAAAACGTATGTACGTGTGGCGGTTTATTTCTCGGCATGGATGCTTCTGATCCTGATCACAGGGGTATGGGGCTGGATTTCTTCGATGAATCAGATGATGGGTACCGATCATCAACCGCTTAACTCCTCCTTGGTACCAGTAGAGGTGGAGCCGCCCCCATACAATCCGAATAAGCCGACAGTTGCCGTATTGCTGGGAAGTGACAGCACGGAAGTGATCGATTTTCTTGCCCCTTATGAGCTGTTTTCTGCCACAAAACACTTTAATGTGTTTGCTGTTGCCCCTGATCGCCGCATAACAACGTTAACGGGCGGGCTGGATGTCATTCCCCACTATTCATTTGAGGAATTGGATGAGTTATTGGGAAATAGTCCGGATGTCGTGGTGATTCCAGCGATTTTCTATATGGATCATCAAGGGTATGAAGCGGTGGATGATTATATTAAAAAGCATTCCAATAACGATACCATGATTCTGACGATTTGTACGGGTGCAGAAAATCTGGCTCATACCGGTTTACTGGATGGCAAAACAGCGACCACACACTGGGGGGACATGGGACGGTTGGAGAAAAAGTATCCGGAAGTCAAGTGGATACATGATCAGCGCTTTGTGGCTGCCGGCAACATCGTATCTTCCGCAGGTCTTACTTCAGGGATCGATGCCACTTTATATGCGATCTCCCAATTGGCGGGGGAGCCAATCGCCGAACGTACAGCACGCTCTATCCATTATCCGAATTTTCATTATGTAAAGGACCCTTCTATGGAGCGGTACCATTTTGATTTAAGGGATGCCGTCTTTATCTTGAATCATGCTTTTGTATGGAAAAAACAGAATGAAGGGGTCTTGCTATATGATGGGATGCAGGAAACGGCATTAGCTTCTGTTTTTGATACGTTCTCAGCCATGGGAACCTCAAAGACCTTTACCATTTCCAAAACCATTTCACCTGTAAAAACAAAACATGGTCTTTACTTGATACCTCGTTATCAGAATAAGAATGCGCCAAACATAGACCGATTAATTGTGACAGGCACAAACCCTTCCATGGACTTAGCGAAATACATCAAAGAGTGGAGAGTAAAGGATAAAGACACGGAAATGGTATACATGCATGCGATGGAACCGGGGCGCTTTGTACTGGAAGCGCCGATTGAAGATTTAGCGAGACAGACGAATATACCGACCGCCGTTTTTGCTGCCAAACGCTTAGAGTATCGAGCGGATGCTTTACAGCTGGAAGGAGATTCATACCCGACCGGTGTCATCGTTTTACCCGTGATGATGGGTTTCCTCTCTCTTGTTATGGTTATATGGATGGATCGTCGCTTTTTAAAAAAGGAAAATCGTCGGGCGAAGAAGAGCATTACGTGAGAGGGCTCTGCATGCTTTATCATATGGGTTCATGTGGATCGTTATATAGGAGAGATTTTATGTTTGAACGCTATATTAAATCGATAAGAGCGATTGCGGATATACCGGATGATCAGATTCGACAAGATGGTAAACATCACAAAACCGAAGTCATTCAAGACAGGGGAGTGTTTTATTCCGGCGGAGGAAGTGCCTCAGAAGATGGATTTAGTATGGATAGTCCGCTGAATGGATTGGTACGTTCAGGAGGAGCGAGTAAAACAGTCGGTATTATGAAAATCCCGCAACCACTTTGATTGCGGGACGGAGGGTGGAGCGGCTTACTCCACCACTTTGAATTCCTTCGGGTATTGAGTTAGAATCTTACAGCCGTCAGCGGTGATGACCACGTCATCCTCGATGCGGACACCGCCTTTACCGGGGATATAAATGCCGGGCTCCACGGTAAACACCATGCCTTCTTTCAGGATATTCCGGTTTTGTCCGTGCAAGGACGGGAATTCATGAACATCCAGTCCTAAGCCATGGCCCAACCGGTGGGTAAAGTACTCGCCGAAGCCCGCTTCGGTAATGACATCTCGTGCGGCGGCATCCACCTTGCAGATGGGGGTGCCCGGACGGCATGGTTGCAATGCGGCAATCTGGGCGTGTAGAACGGTTTGGTAAATGTGCTGCAATTCGTCGTTTATTGACCGGAAGGCTACCGTCCGTGTAATATCGGAACAGTATCCTTCCAGGACGACACCCAGGTCAAAGAGCACCAAATCCCCCCGCGTCAGTTTCCGATTTCCCGGCTCGCCATGGGGCTCCCCCGTTTTTTCTCCAAACAGCACCATGGTGGAAAACGCCATCTCCCGGATGCCTTTCTTTTTCAATTCCGCTTCGAGATGGGCGACGACTTCCATTTCCGAGATGCCTTCTTCCAGAACCGAAACGCCGGTCTCCACGCCGAAATCAGCGAGGGCGGCGGCACGTTCCATAATGGCGATCTCCGTATCGTCTTTTACCGCCCGTCTCTCATTCACAATGCTTTCTCCATTGACGAAAGCGGCATCGGGAAAAAGCGATTGCAGGGCTTCCGCCCGGGCCAGCGACAGCTGTTCTTTTTCCACTGCCAGCCGGGTTGCGGGGCGGTCTAGTCGTTCCTGATACGCCCTATTCACTTTGATCCAGGGATCTTCCGCATCGGTATAATCGAGTATGGTATGCTTCCATCCGGTTCCTTCCGCCCGGGACCGTTCCAGGCCGGGGCAGACGAGAAAGGGTTCCTTGTCCGGCACGACTCCCAGTCCCAACAATCGTTCATGGGGGTGACAGTGGAACCCGGTGAGGTAATAAACGGTGGATGGGGAGGTGAAAAAGGCGGCGTCAATCGATTTTTCCTTCAACCAATGGACAATGTGGTCCAGACGGGTGTTCATCGGATCCCCCACTTCTTTCGAGTGTTCTCTTTTTCACTCTACCATGACTGTAAGAAAAGGGGAATCGGTTAAGGCCTGTCTGGTCATTCCTTTTTCCATGAGAAAATGCAACGAAACGAAGACAGCCATACCAACCCGGAATGTCGCCCTACGGATTGATCAGACACGCCCTAATAGGGTTTCCACAACAGACGGCGCGCCTGTCGATATCGCCGGCTGACGGCCGGCCAATTAACAACGTTCCACCAGGCGTCGATGTAATCTTTCCGTTTGTTGGGATACTTCAGATAATAAGCGTGTTCCCATACGTCCAGGGGGAGGAGGGGGACTTGGTCTTGCTGGGAGAGATTTTGGTGTTTTTCCGCTTGCAGAATCTCCAGGCGGTGGGAGCGGGGGGACCAGACGAGAATGGCCCAACCGCCGCCCTCCACTTTTTCCGCGGCGGCGGAGAAATGTTTTTTAAACGCATCAAAACTACCGAAGTCCTGCCGGATTTGTCTGGCCAGAGCTCCTGTCGGTTTGCCGCCCCCTTTGGGAGTCATGGTTTCCCAAAAGAGGGTGTGAAGATAGTGGCCGGCTCCGTTAAAAGCCGCTTCTCGCTCCCAGTGTTTGATCAGGTCGAAATCACCGGTCCGTCTGGCTTGAGCCATCATCTTTTCCGCTTTGTTTAACCCTTCCACATAGCTTCGATGATGGTCATCGTGGTGAAGGCGCATCGTTTTGGCGTCGATGTAAGGCTCCAGGGCGTCATAGGGGTAGGGAAGGGGAGGGAGGACATGTTTACCGATGGGAACAGGGTTTAAGCGAACCTTGTGTTCCTCGGCGGTGGCTTCCGGTTCTTCCGCGGGTGAACCTTCGTCCGAGGAGAGTGCGGCGGTTTTTGTTTTCTCATGAAAACGGGGGAGATCCTCCCAGATTTGACGGGCTTCCTCCCGCAGCGGCCCGAGCTGATGGGGCGAACAGGAACGGACGGTATGTTCCAGGCGTTTCAGCTTGTCGATCCAGGCGATCGCTTCCGGGGCGGGGTCTCCGGTGCCCAACAGGGAACGGATGGTCCGGCGGACCGTGCGGGCAAAAATGACCAACTCACTTCGCAACCGGTCGTGGTGGGGATTCCAATAATCCATCCGAATCCTCCTTCAAAGGGTGATATTGCTTGCTCCCCACAGCATATGATCAAACGGGCGGGGCGTGCGCCTGCCGCACAACCCAACAGCAAAACGGTTTCCATCATGGAAACCGTTTTGCTATGCCTCCGGTTGATCGCCGGGTGCCGGTTTTCTTTTTTTCTTCTTGCGCAGCAGCATGGGCTGAACCTGGTTGCGTTTGGCATCACGATAAAACAGGAATCCGCCGACAAAGGCGAGCCCTCCCAGGAACAGCAGCGTGCCGAGAATAAACCATCCCCACTGGAACCCTTCCCCGGCAACGTAGTCGAAGAAGACATCTCGGAGCAGGGTCCAACCGTATACGCCGGTGGCTCCGGGAATGCACAAAATCAAGATGGCCAAGATACGTTGATAGATCATGGTTCGCCACACCTTTCCTTCCATATGGTAACCCAAACACGCCGGGATCGCCATGGGAGGATGGCCGGTTGTGGTGACGGTTGTGTTAAGATAAGAACCGGAGAAAGGAAACGGGGGAACGGCCATGAAGCGTTTTCTGATCGTTGGCGGAGGCAAAGGGGGAACGGCACTTCTTCGCGCGTTACGCGAAATGGACCGGGTGAAGGTAATGGGAGTGGTGGACATCGACCCCGATGCCCCGGCGATCGATGAAGCCAAACGCCTGGGGATTCCGACGGGTTCGGATGTGTCGCCTTTTCTCCGCCGAAAACCCGATGTCATTTTGGAAGTGACTGGGATTCCTGAAGTCTACCGCGATTTGTGCAAGTGGACTGATGGTCGCATACTGGTGGTGTCCGGCGAAGTCGCCAATCTGATCATGCATCTGATTGAAGAGAAGGAGCAGTGGTTTGAGGCGTGGCGGCAGCGGCAACTGGAATTGGATGCGATTTTAAACTCCACACATGACGGGATGATTGCTGTTAACCGGGTGGGGCAGGTGACGCTGTTCAACCGGGCAGCGGAGCGCCTCATCGGGATGGAAGCCGGTGAGGTGATGGGTCGATCCATCTCGGAAGCGATCCCCAACTCCAGGTTGGATCAGGTGCTTGCCACGGGCCGGCCGGAGTTGAACCAGTCCCTGGAGTTGGCCAACGGCAAACAGATTGTGACCAACCGCGAGCCGGTCCGGGATCGGGAAGGGAAACCGATCGGAGCGGTGGCGGTTTTCCGGGATATCACGGAGGTGCAGGCTCTCACCCAGCAGGTGACGGACTTAAAAAGCATGAAAAGTCACCTGCAAGCCATTATCGATTCTTCCGATGATGCAATCACCGTAGTGGACACCCAAGGGCGCGGAGTCCTGATTAACCCCGCCTATACGCGTTTGACGGGCTTGACTCCGGAGGAAGTGATGGGAAAGCCGGCAGACACCGATATCTCCGAAGGGGAAAGTATGCACATGAAGGTGTTAAAGACCGGTAAACCGTTTCGCGGGGTTCCGATGAAAGTGGGTCCCCACCGCAAGGATGTCGTGGTCAACGTGGCTCCCATTGTCATCGAAGGCAAGTTAAAAGGGAGCGTCGGAATCATTCATGATATGTCGGAAATTAAAAAGCTCACTCGAGAACTGGAGCGGGCGCGCCGCATCATTCGCACCTTGGAGGCGAAATACACCTTTGACGATATTATCGGAGCCGGCGAGGAGATGCAGGAGGCTTTGCGTCAGGCGAAGCAGGGGGCACATACCCGGGCGACCGTTCTTTTGCGCGGAGAGTCGGGTACGGGTAAGGAGTTGTTTGCCCATGCCATTCATAATGATTCCAGCCGCAAGTTTAACCAGTTTGTTCGGGTTAATTGCGCGTCGCTGTCTGAGTCACTACTGGAGAGCGAGCTTTTCGGGTATGAGGAGGGAGCGTTCACCGGGGCGTTGCGGGGAGGCAAGAAAGGCTTGTTTGAGGAAGCGAGCGGAGGGACCATCTTTCTGGACGAAATCGGGGAATTGTCTCCTTCCACTCAGGCCAAACTCCTACGCGTTTTGCAGGAGAAAGAAGTGGTCCGCGTAGGCGGTACAAAGGCCATACCTGTGGATGTGAGGGTGATTGCGGCCACCCATGTCGACCTGGAGAAAGCGATCCAGAATAAACGTTTTCGGGAAGACCTCTATTATCGACTCAATGTGCTGCCCATTCATATCCCGCCGTTGCGAAACCGCAAGGATGACCTGGAAGCGTTGTCGTTGTTCCTGATTAAAAAGTTTAACCAGGAATACGGCCGCAATGTTTCCGAAGTGAGTCGCGAAGCGCTGCAAACGCTGTGTGCCTATGACTGGCCGGGCAATGTCCGGGAGCTGGAGAACGTATTGGGCCGGGCGATGATCAACATGTCCTTCCATGAACGGATCATCCAAAAGGAGCATCTCCTGCCCCTTCAGCTTTTCCGACCCTCCAGTTCTCCCCCGTCCCATTCCTCCCCCCACCCAAAAGAGGGGGAAACGTTACAGGATGTGATCGCCCGTGCCGAACGGGAACACATTCAGCGAGTATTGGAAGGAGCCAATCGGAACAAGACGGAAGCCGCCCGTCGCTTAGGCATCTCGGTCCGTAATCTCTACTACAAAATGGAGAAGCATGGAATCGATGTTCAAGAGCGAGGGGCGGATCCTTCCCATCCTAACCGGTCCCACATAAATGAAGAGTAGTCTGCAAAATTTTGCAGGAAATAATCATCATGGAGTCTGCAATAACATGCAGACTCCATGCCGTGCCAGTGTGAAAGATACGTTCCTCTCGCGGATGCTGGGGGTTCTGTCAGGATGGCATGAAAATTGCTCTTATTGCATGGGGGCCGACCAAATCGAGAAAAATAGACTTCGACACGATGCAATCAATGCACGCTGGTCGGAAAAACGAGGTGTTCGTTAGTGGAAACGATCAAGAGCTTCCAAGAGGTGCTAAAGGTGGCGGAATCCCTGCCCGCCGTGACCGTAGCTGTAGCTGCAGCGGATGATCGTGAAGTGTTGGAAGCGGTGGCGGATGCGAAGCGACGGGGTATCGCTGATTTCCTGTTGTTTGGAGATGAATCCCGCATCCACCAGCTGTCGGAAGGATTGGATCTTACGCTGGAGGACGGTTCGATCATCCATGAACCCCACCCTGCGAAAGCATGTGGGGCGGCGGTCCGGGCCGTGCGTGACGGGAAAGCGGATGTGGTGATGAAAGGGATGGTTCATACTTCCGATTTTCTGCGCGCCATCTTAAATAAAGAGGCGGGTTTGCGGACCGGCAAAGTGCTGAGTCATGTGGCCACCTTTGAGGTGCCCGGTTACGATCGGTTGATCCATGTGACCGATCCCGCCCTCAATGTGGAGCCCACACTGAAGGAAAAGGCGCAGATTACGGAAAATGTCATCCGTCTTTGTCATTCACTGGGTCTGGAAGAACCCAAGGTGGCCGTGCTGGGTGCAGTCGAAGTGGTCAACCCCGATATGCCGCCCACTCTGGAGGCGGCAGCTCTTGCTCAGATGACCCGCAGGGGGCAGATCAAGGGAGCGATCGTGGACGGTCCATTTGCTCTGGACAATGCGGTTTCCGTAGAAGCGGCGGAACATAAAAAAATCACCGGTCCTGTCGCCGGCCGCGCGGACGTTCTCTTAGTGCCGGATATTGAAGCCGGCAATATCCTTTACAAGTCCATGGTCTATTTCGCCAAAGCCAAAATCGGTGCGTTGGTCCTGGGTGCTTCGGCTCCCGTGGTGCTTACCTCCCGGGCGGACACCCACGAGGCCAAGCTGTACTCCATCGCCCTGGCGGTGCTGGAGGCCGATCGAATGAAAGGCGGATCATGACCGGAAGGAGTTTAACACATGGAGATCTTCAAAACGCTGGAGAAATACGACTATGAACAACTGCTGTTCTGCCAGGACGAAGAGTCCGGCCTGAAAGCGATTATCGCCATCCATGACACCACGTTGGGTCCCGCGCTGGGCGGGACCCGCATGTGGACATATGCTTCGGAGGAGGATGCGGTGATTGACGCTTTGCGCCTGGCCCGGGGCATGACCTATAAAGCGGCCGCATCGGGGCTCAATCTGGGCGGCGGCAAAACCGTCATCATCGGCGATCCCAGAAAGGATAAGAATGAAGCGATGTTCCGCGCCTTCGGCCGGTTTATCCAGGGGTTGAACGGTCGTTATATCACGGCGGAAGACGTAGGAACCACAGTGGAGGACATGGATTTGATCCATGAAGAGACCCGTTTCGTTACCGGTGTGTCGCCGGCGTTCGGTTCCAGCGGCAACCCGTCCCCCGTTACGGCATACGGCTGCTACCACGGCATGAAAGCAGCGGCCCAGATCGCTTATGGTTCCGACTCCCTGGAAGGAAAAGTGGTGGCGGTGCAAGGGGTTGGAAGTGTGGCTTATCACCTTTGCAAGTATTTGCATGATGAAGGAGTCCGGTTGATCGTCACCGACATCAACCAAGAGAATATGGAACGCGCCGTCCGTGATTTTGGAGCGGAGACCGTGGATCCGGATCACATTTATGATGTGGAGTGCGATATATTCGCTCCCTGCGCCTTAGGGGCCATTATCAACGATGACACGATCAACCGCCTGCACTGCCGCGTCATTGCCGGTTCCGCCAACAACCAGCTGAAAGACGAAGAGCATGGAGACATCCTGAATGAAAAAGGAATTGTCTACGCACCCGATTATGTCATCAATGCCGGCGGCTTAATTAATGTGGCGGACGAGTTGCTGGGATACAACCGGGAACGGGCGATGAAAAAGGTGGAAGGCATTTACGACACCATCCTCCGGATCTTTGAAATCGCCGAGCGGGATCGCATACCCAGCTATAAAGCAGCCGACCGGATGGCGGAAGAGCGGATCGCCACGATGCGGCAATCCCGGAGTATGTTCCTTTTAAACGAGCGAAACATCTTAAACATGAAGTAATTTCAACTTAACGGGGAAGAACGGAGTGTTGAATGGTGCAGGAACCGATTCGGGTGCTGGCGATCAATCCCGGCTCCACATCAACCAAGATCGGAGTTTACGACGACGAAAAAGCGATTCTGGAGGAAACGCTGCGACATGATGCCGAGGAGTTGGCCCGCTATCCGGATCTGTTTGACCAGTACCCTTTCCGCAAACAAGTGATTCTTCAGACCCTGGAACGGGAGGGAATCCATCTCACCGGGTTGCAGGCGGTGGTTGGTCGCGGAGGGTTGCTCAGGCCCATCCCCGGCGGCACATATAAGGTGAACGACGCGATGATTCGGGATTTGCGCTCGGGTCGCTATGGAGAGCACGCGTCAAATCTGGGCGCTGTCCTGGCCCGGGATATCGCGGAAACGATGAATATCCCCGCTTTTATCGTCGATCCGGTGGTAGTGGACGAATTGGAACCGATAGCCCGTATTTCCGGGGTGCCGGAGATTGAGCGGCGCAGCATTTTTCATGCTCTGAACCAAAAGGCAGTGGCCCGCCGGGTCGCCGAACAGATGGGGAAACGGTACAATGAGATTAACCTGGTGGTGGCGCACATGGGCGGCGGCATCACGGTGGGAGCCCATCGCCGCGGTCGTGTGGTCGACGTCAACAATGGGCTGCACGGGGAGGGTCCTTTTTCCCCGGAACGGGCGGGGACGCTGCCGGTGGGGGATCTGGTGGCCATCAGTTATTCCGGTAAATTTTTCGCCAGTGAGATCATGAAGATGATCGTGGGAAAAGGGGGATTGATGGGCTACCTCGGAACCACCGATGCCAGGCTGGTGGAAAACCGCATCCGGGAAGGAGACGAGCAGGCCCGTCTCGTCTACCACGCCATGGCGTACCAGGTGGCAAAGGAGATCGGTTCCTACGCCGCTGTCCTGGAAGGGAATGTGGACGGAATCATCCTGACCGGGGGTCTGGCTTACGGCGAGCTGTTTACCGAGGAGATCCGCAAACGGACCCAATGGATTGCCGATGTCCATGTGGTGCCTGGAGAAAATGAATTGCAGGCACTGGTGGAAGGTGCGATCCGGGTCGTCCGCGGGGAAGAAGAAGCGCGCATCTACCCGCATGGGGAGTCCGGAAAGGAAAGGATGTCGATGGATGGCTGACAACTATGATCTGGTGATCTTGGGTGCGGGTCCGGGTGGCTATGTGGCCGCCATCCGCGCTGCTCAGGCCGGCTTGAAGACGGCTTTGGTGGAACGGGAAAAAGTGGGAGGCGTCTGTCTCCACAAGGGGTGCATCCCCTCCAAATCGCTGTTACGTAGTGCGGAATTGTACCATAACATGAAAAACAGCGAGGATTACGGGATCGCCGTGGGCGATGTCCGCTTGGACATGCCGTTGGTACAGGGCCGGAAAAACCGGGTGAAGGACCAGCTGCACAAAGGGGTGCAGCAGCTATTAAAGAAAAACGGGGTTACGGTGGTGGAAGGGATGGGACGCATCCTGGGACCCTCCATCTTCTCGCCCCAACCGGGAACCATCTCCGTAGAGAAAGGGGATGGTTCGGAAAATGAAATGCTGATTCCCCAAAACGTCATTATCGCAACCGGTTCCCGTCCCCGCAGCCTGCCTGGTTTGGAAGTGGACGGGGAAAAAGTGATGTTCTCTGATCATGCCCTGGAAATGGAATCGCTTCCAGAATCGATGGTGATCGTCGGCGGCGGAGTGATCGGGATTGAGTGGGCTTCCCTGTTGAATGATTTCGGGGTGAATGTGACGGTGGTGGAATTTGCCGGCCGCATCCTCCCCTTTGAGGACCCGGAAGTAAGCAAGGAAATGACGCGTCTGCTGAAAAAGCGGAAAGTGAAAATTCTCACCGGGGCCAAGGTGCTGCCGGAGACGGTACAGGTAAATGACCAGGGTGTACAGGTGCAGCTCGAAAAAGGCGGAGAGAGGCAGTCGTTGGAAGCCGAGCGGATGTTGGTTTCCGTGGGGCGACAGCCCAACACGGAAGATATCGGGCTTGCCAATACATCCATCGAGGTGGAAAAGGGATTTATCCAAGTAAATGAGTTCATGCAAACGGCGGAATCCCACATCTATGCCATCGGCGATGTGAACGGAGGATACCAGCTGGCCCACGTCGCATCCCATGAGGGGATCCTGGCGGTAGATCATATTTTGGGGAAAGACGTTCATCCGCTTGATTCCACCACGGTCCCCCGGTGTACATACAGTCGGCCGGAGATTGGATCGATCGGGTTGACGGAAGAGGAAGCAAAAGAGAAGGGATTGGCCATCAAAACGGCCAAATTTCCATTCCGCGCTATCGGTAAAGCATTGGTGTTTGGTGAATCGGACGGATTTATCAAGGTGGTGGCCGATCAGGCAACAGATGACCTCCTGGGTGTCCATATCATTGGTCCCCATGCTACTGATTTGATTTCGGAAGCGGGTCTGGCCAAAGTATTGGATGCCACCCCCTGGGAAATCAGCCAGGTGATCCATCCTCACCCGACGATGTCCGAGGTTTATGGGGAAGTGGCGCTGGCAGTGGATGGAAAGCCGATTCATTCCGCTTAAGCTCAAAAATTTTACGGGATCGGAGGGATCCGTCATGGGAGAATCGCGACACGCGAACATGGGATTGACCGATGAGCAAGTGTTTGACATGTACCGCTACATGCTGCTGGCCCGCAAGATCGACGAGCGTATGTGGTTGTTAAACCGCGCCGGCAAGATTCCCTTTGTCATCTCCTGTCAGGGACAGGAAGCGATTCAGGTGGGCGCTGCTTTCGCCTTGGATCGGGAAAAAGATTGGCTCTGTCCCTATTACCGCGATCTGGGCATGATGCTGGTTTTCGGCCAATCCGCCAAAGACCAGATGCTGTCCGCATTTGCCAAAGCGGAGGACCCGAACAGCGGCGGCCGTCAAATGCCGGGACATTATGGGGACAAACGTTTCCGAGTCATCTCCGGGTCTTCCCCGGTGACCACTCAGTTGTTGCACGCGGTGGGCGTAGCATTGGCAGCCAAAATGGAGAAAAAGGATCTGGTGTCGTTCACCACCTTTGGCGAAGGCTCCAGCAACCAGGGAGACTTCCACGAAGGGTTAAACTTTGCCGGGGTCCACGACCTGCCGGTAATCTTCCTCTGCGAAAACAACAAGTATGCGATCTCTGTTCCGGTGGAAAAACAGTTGGCCGGTGGCAGCGTAGCGGCTCGCGGACAGGGGTATGGCATGCCCGGTGTGGAAGTGGACGGGAACGATCCGCTTGCGGTGTTCCAAGTGGTCCGTGAAGCGGCAGACCGGGCCCGGCGCGGGGAGGGGCCTACTCTGATCGAAGCCACTTCCTACCGGTTGGTGCCTCATTCCAGTGATGACGACGACCGTACGTATCGGGAAGTGGAGGAAGTGGAGGAAGCCCGGAAGAAAGACTCCCTCGTCCAGTTTAAAAAGTACCTGGAGGAGGCGGGAGTCCTAACTTCAGAGAAAGAAGAGGCGCTGGGCCAAGAGATTGCCAAACTGGTGGATGAAGCGACGGAATATGCCGAACAGGCTCCCTATCCGGATCCCCAAGAAACCTACACCCACGTGTACGCGGAATAAGGAGGAGAAACCCATGCCGGTGATTTCATATATTGATGCGGTAACCCTCGCCTTGCGCGAAGAGATGAAACGGGATGAGAAAGTGTTTGTCCTCGGCGAAGATGTGGGCGTGCGCGGAGGTGTGTTCCGGGCGACAGCCGGGCTGATCGAGGAATTTGGGGCGGAGCGGGTGCTGGACACGCCCTTGACGGAATCGGCCATCGCTGGAGTGGCCATCGGCGCTTCTGCTTACGGGATGCGTCCGGTGGCGGAAATGCAGTTTGCCGATTTCATCATGCCGGCGGTTAACCAGCTCGTGAGCGAAGCGGCCAAGATGCGCTATCGCTCCAACAACACCTGGCACTGTCCGATGGTGGTGAGGGCCCCCTACGGAGGCGGGGTCCATGGTGCACTCTATCACTCTCAAAGTGTGGAGAGCTTATTTGCAGGCGTTCCGGGGTTGAAAATCGTGATGCCCTCCACTCCCTACGATGTGAAAGGACTGTTGAAAAGCGCCATTCGGGACGAGGATCCGGTTCTCTTTTTCGAACACAAACGCTGTTACCGTCTGATCAAAGGCGAGGTGCCTGAGGAAGACTATACCGTGCCGATCGGCAAGGCGGAAGTGAAGCGGGAGGGAACCGATGTCACGGTGATCTCCTACGGCTTGACCCTTCACTTTGCCCTCAAGGCGGCGGAAGAGCTGGAGAAAGAAGGAATCAGCGTCCATGTACTGGACCTGCGCACTTTGGTGCCACTGGATAAGGAAGCCGTGCTGGAAGCAACCGCGAAAACCGGCAAGGTGTTGATCATCCACGAAGACAACCAAACCGGCGGCTTCGGCGGTGAAATCGCCGGCGTGATTGCCGAGGAGGCGTTCTTTGAGCTGGATGCTCCCGTTCGCCGTCTATGTGGTCCCGATGTACCGGCGATGCCTTACAGCCCGCCGCTGGAGAAGGAATTTATGATGAACCCCGCTAAAGTGAAAGATGCCATCCGCGATCTGGCTGAGTTTTGAACGGCATCGCTTAAGGTGGAAAAGGCCGGGATGAATCCCTGCGAAGAAGGAGGTACGCACATGGCCACGGATATTACGATGCCCCAGCTGGGCGAAAGTGTGACCGAAGGCACGATTACCAAATGGCTGAAACAACCGGGTGATTCCGTTTCCAAATATGAACCGCTGTGCGAGGTAGCCACTGACAAAGTAAATGCGGAAGTCCCTTCCACGATCACCGGAACGCTGTCTGAGATCGTCACCGGGGAAGGAGAGACGGTCGAGGTAGGCGTGGTCATCTGCCGCATCGATGAAGGGGGAGAAGGAAACGGCACTCCAGAAGCGCCTGCGGAAGCAAAGGAAGCGGCTCCCGCTGATGACATCACCACGCCATCACCCGCCGAAGAGAAAGAGGAAGCAGGCACCATGAAGGGGCGCTATTCGCCGGCGGTGCTCCGGCTGGCACAGGAGCATGAGATCGACCTGGAACAGGTGCGCGGAAGCGGGCGGGGAGGACGCATTACCCGCAAGGACATCCTTCAGGTGATCGAACAGGGCGGCACGCCCCAAGCGGCACAGGCCGCTGTGGAAGTGAAGGAGGACGAAGCGCCCGCGGCTGCACCGGATGCGCCTGAACAAAAAAGGGAAATGGCTGCGGAACGGGCGGCAGGGGTTACCCTGGAGAATGGCGATCAGGAAGTGCCGCTCACCAGTGTACGCAAAACCATCGCCCAGCGGATGGTGACCAGCAAGCATGAAGCGCCCCACGCCTGGACCATGGTGCAGGCCGATGTGACCGGCTTGGTGAAGCTGCGCAAGAAGTTAAAAGACGAATTTAAACAGCGGGAAGGGGTTTCCCTCACCTACATGCCGTTCTTTATCAAGGCGGTGGTGGACTCCATCAAAGAATTCCCGTATCTGAACGCAGCCTGGGGCGGAGATAAGATTATCCTGAAAAAGCGGATCAATATCTCCATCGCCGTCGCTACCGACGACGCGCTGTATGTACCGGTGATCCACGATGCCGACGAGAAAAGCATTTTGGGTCTTGCCAAAGCCGTCCACCAGCTGGCGGAAAAAACACGCGCCGGCAAGCTGACCATGGACGATCTCTCCGGCGGCACTTTTACCGTCAACAACACCGGATCGTTTGGTTCAATCGCTTCCCAGCCGATTATCAACCATCCTCAGGCGGCGATTCTCTCTATGGAATCCATCGTAAAGCAGCCGGTGATCCATGACGATATGATCGCTGTGCGGGATCTGGTGAATCTCTGTCTCTCCCTGGATCACCGCATTCTGGACGGATTAATGGCAGGTCGCTTCCTGCAGCGGGTGAAGGAACGTCTGGAAGCATACGGACCCGATACACAGATCTGAAAAAAAGCCGGCACCTTGCTTTACAGGTGCCGGCTTTTTAGTCGTTCCAATCAAACCTGTATGATGAATAAAGGATTGGCTTTGAGACCGTATTCCGGTTATCGTAATGATGGAGACAATGAAACCCCACATATGGAGGTGGAGCTGGATATGAAAGCCCAAGTGATCCATGAAACGGGTAATCCCGATGTATTTCGCAGGGTGGAACTGCCGCGTCCCGAAACCGGTCCGGGTCAGGTTCTGATTCGTAATCTTGCCACCAGTGTCAATCCGATTGATTGTAAGATCCGCAGTGGTGCCGTTAAAGGGATTTTAGGGGACCGCTTTCCCCTGGTGCTCCACAGTGATGTTGCCGGAACCGTGGAAGAAGTGGGCGAGGGAGTGGAACACGTCTTTCCTGGCGACGAGGTATTCGCCTATGTGGCTGCCGGCGGCGCTTTGGCCGATTATGTTGTAGCCGATGCGTCCGTGGTTGCCCCCAAACCCGCCTCATTGACATTCGCAGAAGCAGCGGCTTTGCCCTTGGTGGCCACCACCGCGTGGGAAGCACTGGTGGATCGGGCGAAGATCCAATCGGGTCAACACGTGTTGATCCATGCCGCCACCGGAGGAGTGGGGCATGTGGCGATTCAACTGGCAAAAGCGTTTGAGGCCCGTGTGGCCGCCACCGCTTCATCGGAGGAGAAGCTGGCTGTCGCCCGTCGGTTGGGCGCGGA